>JAFVZE010000182.1 GCA_017508315.1 Kiritimatiellia bacterium
AGGATTTACTCCTGGACCCCAAAATGAACCTCACCGCCGCAGACCCGCTCTTGGAGGCCTTCCTTGAGCGGGTCGTTCTATTCGGACACTTGTCCGAGGAACGGTGAGTAGTCTACCAAATTCCGATTAGACAAGACCCCGAAAACCTTAGGTTTTTCGTGGAATTTCGGCTATGGCGGCGGTTCCCGGGATTATTTCATCGACGGGAGTACGATCCCGCGCAGAATCACCTTCTGGCAGACGAGGAACACCAGCGCGGTCGGGACCGAAACCAGCACGAAACCCGCCATCACGCACCACGGCTGATGGGTGAAGGTCTGCGACATCTGGTACATCCACACCGCGAGCGTCCAGTGGCTTTCCTTCTGGCAGACGAGAAACGCCCATTCCCACGACGAATAGGCGTGGATGAACGCGTTGAGCGCGTTGACCGCGAGAATCGGGGTGGTCATCGGCAGGGTGATCCTCCGGAAAACCGTCCACTCTCCCGCTCCGTCGATGGCGGCGGCTTCGTAGAGTTCCCGCGGCAGCGCGTCGAAAAAGCCCTTGAGGATGAAAATCGACATGCCGCTCGCCACCGACGGCAGCACGAGCGCGGCGAACGAGTTCAGCAGTCCGAGGTCGCGGATCAGCAGAAAGCCGGGGATGGCGGTGACCGCGGCCGGAAACGCCATCGTCGCGAGCATGAAGAGCAGGATTTTTTCAGTCGAGCGCATTTTGAACCGTGAAAGCGCATAGGCCGCCAGCGGATTGACGGTGAGCGAGGCGAGAACGGTCAAAACCACCAGAAGGATCGTGTTGGCGAACGCCCGCCCGCGCAGAAAAAGATAGTCTCCCACGAGCCGGTAGTTGGCGAGGGCGCTTTCGGAGAAGTCGCGCCAGCCGTGTTCGGCGAACTGGATCGCCACGGCGTTTCGTATCTCGCCGGCCGCGGACGCGATCGGATAGGGCATGGTGCGCGAGACAAAGTCGCCGCGATCGATCGCCGAGGTTATGTATCGGCGCTTCAGCTCCGTCCACGCGCGGTATTTCTCCCCCGGTTCCGGCTGCGTCGGATCGCGTTTCGATTCGGCCGAAAAGGAGACGTCGAAAAAAGACTTGTGGGGCGCCGGCCAGACGGAATTGAGCGCTTCAAGGCTGCCGTAACGCTCTTCGACGAATCTCGCGACATCGCGCGGATCGTAATTGCAGACGGTGGCTTCCGGAGGAGCCTTGGCGAGCGCCTGCAGATATCCGCGCGCTCTCGCGGCGGCGGCGGCGCGCGCTTCGGGATTTTCGAGCGGCGCGAGTTCGCGGCGGGCGAATTCGCGGATTCCGGATCGGTCTTTCGCCACCTGGGACCAGCTCGTCCACTGTTTCGGCGCGTCGGGATACACATCGCGCGGAAAAGTCTTGAAACGCATCGCGATTGAACGCATGAAGCGGTCGTCGCGGTCGAAGAGCGCGTCCACCGCCGGACTGTGGCGGCTGTAGTCGTAGGCGGAGGAGAACGACGCGGAAATCATGACGGCGAAAGGATATACCATCGTCACCGCTCCGAGCGCAAGCAGCAGATAGATGCAGGCGACTATGGCGATCGCCTTCGGGGTTCGGCGTTCCGATTTCAGTATTACCGACATCGCGTCAGCCCCCAGAGACCGCGGATGTGCCGCACCGCGCGCCGCAGTGAATCTTCCGATACCGACGCCGACGGTTCGAAAACCGCGTGAGCGGCGCATTTCGCCGCATCCGAGAGCGCGGCGAAGTCGACATTGCCGTCGCCGGGCGCGAGATGGTCGTCCGACAGGTCTTTAACGTCGTTGAGGTGCATTCCGGCCGTCATCCGGACGGGAAACGGGAATTTTCCTCGCGTCCAGCCGTGGTTGACGCGCACGAGGTGGTGCCCGGTGTCGAACCACGCTTTGACCGGAGCGCCGGAGAATTCGACCAGCAGCGATGCCGTTTCGCCTTCGTTCGGAAACCCTTCGAGATACGGCATGTTCTCCAAAGCCAGCGTCACCGAGTTTTTCTCGAGCGCGGGGATCGCCGCGTCAAGCGCGGATTTGAATTTTTCAAGCAGCGCGAGGCCGCGTTTTTCCCGGCGCTTCAGGGCGAGGGAGAGCGTTTTCATGTAGCGCACGCTTCGGCGGTCGCCGCCGGCCGAGAGCAGCGCGGTCTTGAGCCTCTGCGAATCGAGGCGGTCGAACAGTCCGCGGAAATGCACTTTGCCGGCGTGGAGCACCACCGTGTCGGCGCCCACGTCCGCGGCGGTCTCTATGCTTTTTGTCAGATGCAGAAGCGCCAGATTGACGACGCTTTCGTCGAAATCGGCCAACCGGTAGAGCTCGGGGTGGGCGTGCGGCGCGGATATGGGAGCCGGGCAGAAAGCGTGGACGCTGCCGACCGCGATCGCATCGAGTCTGCGTCTGATGCCTGCGATCTGCGATTCGTCCAGCGCATAGCCGAGTTCCAGTTCCTCAAAACCGAGTTCAAGCGCTTTTTCGGCGATGGCTTCACCGTCGGGCGTGCGGCGCGAACACCAGTTTGTGGAAAGCGAAAGTTTCATGGAAACGAGATCCGGTCCATCATGAAGCACAGCACCGCCTCGTCGTTGAGGCTGCGTTCGCTCTGGCGGTAGGCGTCCTCGACGGCTTCGATGTTGCGGAACGCCTTGTAGGCGGGAAGTTTGCCTCCCAGCATCATTTTGCGCGCGAATCCCATCAGCGTCCGGTAGAAGCGTTTGCGAACGAAGGCCGCATCTTCATCTTCCGCTTCCTTGAGATTTTTGAAAATCTCCGCGAGCGCCTTGCCGTCGCGAGCGGCGAACGCATCACCGACCGCTTCGGCGTCCTCGCCGTCCAGCGCGCCGTCGGAGAAGGGGAGATCTATGCGCTGGGTGCGCGAGATTATCGTCGGCAATATGGCGTCTGGGGCGTCGGTAAGCAGAAGATGCAGGGTTCTCGGCGGGGGTTCTTCGAGGGATTTCAGGAAAGCGTTGGCGCTCGGAGCCTCCATGCGGTCGGCGCCGGTTATGACGCTCACCTTCCAGCCGCCGGAAAAGGAACTCGCCGACATCGGCTCGAGAATGCGCTCGCGCATCGATTTGACGGTGATTATCCGTTTCGCCCCTTCGGGCTCCACCCGGGAGACGTCGGGGTGGCTGTTCGATTTAAGCAGCGCCTGAGCGTCGGGGAAAAGCCTGGCGAGGATTCTCCGCGCAAGTTCCCCGGCGGACGTGTCGAGGTCTCCGCATATCAGATAGCCGTGCGCGGCCCGACCGGCGTCGATGGCGCGGGATATCAGAGAAAACGCTTCACCGACTTCCATACCCGCTCCCAGACTTCGTCTTCGTTTCCGCTCGCGTCGATCACGGTTACGCGTCCGCTGTCCGCTGCTGCCAGTTCCATGAATCCGCGCCGCAGCCGGGCGTGGAAATCCCCGCCCGCAAGTTCGATGCGGTCTGCGGAGGTTCCCGTGGCGGCTTCCCTCGCCCGCATGCGCTCCGCGGCGATCTCCGGCGGAACGTCCAGCAGGATCGTCAGGTCGCTTTTGAGGGAGTTGCAGGCGAAATCGTTGGCCTGATCGAGAAAATCCAGCGGCAGCCCGCGCCCGTATCCCTGATAGGCGAGGGTGGAGTCGCGGAATCTGTCGGAAACCACCCACTTGCCCGCCTCGAGCGCCGGAGCGATGACATTGGCGACGAGTTGCGCCCGGGCCGCGAGAAAGAGCAGCAGTTCGCCGCGGTCGCAGGGAGGATCTTCCGTTTCGTCCTTGAGCAGACCGCGGATTTTTTCGGACAGGACCGTCCCGCCGGGTTCGCGGGTCGACAGCACCTCGATGCCGTTGCGTTCAAGCGCTTCGGCGAGCCTCCGCGCCTGTGTCGACTTGCCGCATCCTTCGCCGCCTTCGAATGTTATGAACGTTCCCCTTTCAGTCATGCCGTTATTATACCAAAAGTATGACCGGGATGCGAAATCTTCCCGCCCGGTTTGCGCTAACTTGCGGCAGGGAGCGGTATTTTGGTAAAATAGCGCAAATCACAATGCGCTGGGCGCAAAACGGTAAAAAAGTGGAGAGAGGCAGATGAGCAATTTCTATAAGGACAATCCGGAAATCGAAGCGGTGATCGACGCGCTCGACTTAAGCGAGGTCGCGGCGCTCCTCGAAGAGGATTTCAAGTTCGCCGAAGAGTACGACTTCGCGCCGAAAAACGCCGAGGACGCGATCGACAACTACAAGCGTGCCCTCTCCGTCTGCGGAGACATCTGCGGCAACCGCATCGCCGCGACGGCCGAGGAGACCGACAAGGTCGGCAACGTCCTCAACGACGACGGCTCTGTCACGTATGCGCCGGGCATGAGGCTCGCGATCGATCTTCTCGGCCGCTCCGGGCTCATGGGCTGCACGCTGCCGTACTATCTCGGCGGTCTCAACATGCCCTGCACGGTTCTCACGGCCTGCAACGACATCGTTTCGCGCGCCGACGCCGGGCTTATGAACATGTTCGGGCTTCAGGGAATCGCCGAGACGATCAACGCCTTCGCCGACGAGGACATAAAGCGCGAATACGTGCCGAAACTCTGCACCGGCGAATACACAGGCGCGATGGTGCTCACCGAGCCGGACGCCGGATCCGATCTGCAGTCCGTCAAGACCGTCGGCTATCAGGACGCCGAGGGTAAGTGGTACGTCAACGGCGTCAAGCGCTTCATCACCAACGGCTGCGGCGAAGTCCTGCTGGTGCTCGCCCGCACCGAGCCCGAATTCACCGACGGGCGGGGCCTGAGCTGCCTGCTCGTCGAGAAGGGGCCATGGGTCAAGGTCCGCCGTCTCGAGCACAAGCTCGGCATCAACGGCTCGCCCACCTGCGAACTCGTTTTCGACAACGCTCCGGCCAAACTCATCGGCCAACGCAAGCGCGGGCTCATCACCTACGTGATGGCGCTCATGAACGGCGCTCGCGTGGGCATCTCCGCGCAGGGAACCGGCATCGGCGAGGCGTGCTACCGCGCCGCGCGCGACTACGCCGCGAGCCGCGAGCAGTTCGGTCAGACGATCGACAATTTCCCGGCGATCCGCGAACTTCTCGTCAACATGTCGGTCGAACTGCAGTCGTCGCGCTCGCTCGCTTACTATTCGTCGAAGTGCGTCGATCTGGAGGCGGGGCTTGCGCGCAGGTTCGAAAAGCTCAAAGGCACTCCCGAAGCGGCGGCGGTGCGCGCGCGAATGAAGAAGTACGCCGCGTTCAACAAGATGCTGACTCCCATGGCCAAGTATTACGCCTCGGAAATGTCGATGCGCGCTTCCAACTCGGCCGTCGCGGTGCTCGGCGGCTCCGGCTATATGAAGGATTATCCCGTCGAGCGCTATCTGCGCGATGCGCGCATCACCACGATCTACGAAGGCACGTCCCAGCTTCAGGTCGTCGCCGCCATCGCCGGCGTCATGGGCGGCACGGTCAGGGATGTGGTCGCCGACATCGTCGAAGGGATTGAACTTGAAGGCGCGAACAAAGAAGCTTTCGCCAAGGTCGAATCGCTTATGGGCGAGCTTGAGGCGGCGGTCGCGGCGGTTCGCGAACACCCCGAAGGCAAGACTTATCAGGATCTGCACGCACGCAAGCTCGTCGATGCGGCGATCGCCGTCGTCATCGGAGCGCTTTTCGTGCGCCTTGCCGCGAAGATCCCCGCCAAGGCGGCCTCGCTCGCCCATCACCTCGCCTATGCGTTTCCGGCGGCGCGGTGCGAACTCGCCAAGGCGACGGCCGGCTACAGCGCGCCGTTCGGCGATTTCGAAACCCTCGCGCCGGCGCTTCCGGAAGAGGACTGAATGAAGGCTAAATCGTTCATAGATCAGGTCGAGGTCCTCGTCCGTTCCGGCAAGGGCGGCGACGGCTCGGCTTCGTTCCGCCGCGAGGCGCTCGTCGAGTTCGGCGGGCCCGACGGCGGCGACGGCGGACGCGGCGGCGATGTCGTTTTCAAAGCGTCCGAGCATGTCAATTCGCTTCTGACGCTCTATTACGATCCGAAATGCGTCGCGCAGGACGGGGGATCGGGCAAGGGACAGAAGATGTTCGGCAAGCGCGGCAAGGATCTTGTCGTTCCCGTGCCGCTCGGGACCGAAGTCTACGAGGTCGAAACCGGGCTTCTGGTGGCCGATATCACCGAGCCGGGGCAGTCGGTCGTCGTCGCCAAGGGCGGCGCGGGCGGCTACGGCAACGTGCATTTCAAGTCGTCCGTCAACCAGGCTCCGACCGAGCGCACGCTCGGCGGCGAGCCGGAGGAGAAAAGACTTCGCCTTGAACTCAAAACGATCGCCGACGCCGGACTTCTCGGATTCCCCAACGCCGGGAAAAGTTCGATCATCTCCAGACTTTCGTCGGCGACCCCGAAGATCGCCTCTTATCCTTTCACGACGCTCAACCCGGTCGTGGGCACGGTCATCTACGACGACTACGCGAAAATCCGCATCGCCGACGTGCCCGGCATTATCGAGGGCGCGGCGAAGGGCGTCGGGCTGGGGCTCGCGTTCCTCAAACACCTTGAACGCAGCCGCGTTCTCATATACATGATCGACATGGCCGGGACCGACAACCGCGAGCCGTGGGAGGATTACCGGATTCTCAACAGGGAGATCTCCGAATATTCCGAAGAGCTCGCTTCGCGTCCGAGCATAGTGGTCGCCAACAAGATGGACAGCGCGTCCGCGCTCGGGAACCTGCCGCGATTCGTCGAGGAGACCGGCATCGAGCCGATTTCCGTCTCCTGCGAAACGGGCGAGGGGCTTGACGTTTTCAGGGAGAAACTCAGGGAGATCGTCGCGCCGGAGACCAGGTTCCATCATACCCACGCCGAAACGCCGGATCTGAAGGATATGCCGGATACGACCGGCGACGAGATCCCGGCCGAGGCGCTCAGGTTCGCGACGTTCCTGAAACTCGACAAGCCCAAGGCCAAGAGCCATCCGTCGCGGGGGAACATCCACTGATGGATACCGCCGCGAGAAGGGCGACGCTTGCGGACGCCGCGGAGATTTTCGGTCTTATCCATCAGAACCGCGACCAGCTCGTGCCGCGTTCGATGGGCAATATCGCCGAAAACATCGACCGTTTCCGCGTGGTCGAAAGCGGAGGAAGGATCGTCGGCTGCGCCGCCTACCAGATTCATCCGGAAATCGGCGATGCGCTCGCGGCGACGGTGGAGATCCAGTCCGTCGCGGTGGACGTCGGCTGCCGCACCCGCGGAATCGGGCGCAGACTCGTCGAATCGGTCATCGGGTCCGTCAGGGATTTCGCGCCGCGTGAAGTGCTGGTTCTCACGTTCGCGCCGGAGTTTTTCGGCAAGCTCGGCTTCGTCGAGATTCCCAAGACGAAAGTCATGCACAAGCTTTACACCGGGTGCATCAACTGCACCAAACACGCCAACCCGTTCACCTGCCCGGAAATCGCGATGACGCGCGCGCTGGGCTGAAAGCGAAGAAAATGATTCCCAGAAAGTATCTTGCCGTTTTCACGATGCTCGTGAGCTGTTTCGCCCTCTGGGGGCTGCTCAACAACATGACGGACAATCTCGTGCCGGCGTTCCAGCGGATATTCACGATGGATCAGTCGAAGGCGGGTCTGGTGCAGGTCGCTTTTTACGGGGCTTATGCCGTTCTGGCGATTTTCGCGAGTGTTCTCGCCGAAGAGCTTTCGTACCGCAAAGGCGTGCTCATAGGCCTTGCGATCTACATCGCCGGCGCGCTTTTGTACATCCCGGCGTGCGTGGCGCAGTCGTTCGACATATATTTCGTGGCGATTTTCATCGTGGCGGCCGGCTGTTCGCTTCTGGAGACCACCTGCAATCCGTACGTTCTTTCGCTCGGATCGCAGGATACGGCGGTAAGGCGGCTCAATTTCGCGCAGATGTTCAATCCCGTAGGGTCGATGCTCGGTATCGTCCTTGCCCAGCAGCTCATCCTTTCCCATCTCAATCCCGCCACCGCCGAAGAGCGCGCGGTGATGGATCCGGCGGTGAGAAAGGCGATTGTCGACAACGAGCTTTTCTGGGTCTGCGCGCCTTACGTGGGGTTGTGCGCGATCGCGGCGGTGATCTGGTCCTTCTTCCTGCGCACCAAGGACGAGCAGGAGCAGTCCAAGGGGGCGTTCAGGCGCGTGACGGCGGCGGCCGCGGCAGCGCTCGTTCCGCTCGTCACGCTTTACGCGCTTTTCCCGGAGATGAACAAGGTGGTGTGGATTCTCTGCGGCTGCATCGGGCCGTTCGTCTATGTCGCCGTCGTGCCGGTCTACCGCTCGATGCTCGCCGCGCTTCTCTCCAATCCCAGATACTGGTGCGGAGTCATAGCCCAGTTCTTCTACGTCGGCGTGCAGATCGCCGCCTGGACGTGGATGAACGTGTACTGCCAGAAGGAGCTCGGGGTGACCCCCGCCGTGGCGGCGGTCTACTACACGATCGCCATAGTCCTTTTCATCGTCTGCCGCTGGACGGCGACGTTCCTCATGAAGTATTTCAATCCGGCGAAGATGATGGCGCTTTTCGCGCTCGGGGCTTTCGCCTGTTCGCTCGGCGTGGTCTATCTGCCGACGGAAACGGTCTTCTCCGTCGGGAAGTACGCCTTCGGCTGGAACATCGTCTGCCTCGTGGCGATGAGCGGCTTCATGTCGCTTATGTTCCCCACGATCTACGGCATCGCG
The DNA here is from genome assembly GCA_017508315.1 of Kiritimatiellia bacterium. Classification (GTDB taxonomy): domain Bacteria; phylum Verrucomicrobiota; class Kiritimatiellia; order RFP12; family UBA1067; genus UBA1067. The sequence goes on from JAFVZE010000182.1 coordinate 8,672, forward strand.
CTCGGCGGACTTGATTCCAAGTCGGTGAAGCTCGGCGCGGCGGGACTCATCATGGCGATTCTCGGCGGCGCGATCATCACGCCGTGGATGGCGGGCGTCATAGGGGACGGCTCTTCGTTCTTCGCCTCGCTCGTTTCCGGTTTCTCGACCGAGTGGGATGAGAATCTCAAACTTTCCCAGACTTCGCTCAGGGCGTCGTTCTTCGTGCCGGCGGTCTGCTTCGCGGTCGTGGGACTCTACGCGTTTATATTCAAGTCGAATAATTGCCGTTGACTTCCAAGCGGAGATTATGATATACTACCAAACGTTTTCGACATGTTGGGGATATAGCTCAGTTGGTAGAGCGTCTCAATGGCATTGAGAAGGTCAGGGGTTCGACTCCCCTTATCTCCACCAATCGGATACAAGTAGCACCCGTGGTGAAATTGGCATACACGCCAGATTCAGGTTCTGGTGCCGCAAGGTGTGTGGGTTCAAATCCCACCGGGTGCACCAAATACAAGACGGCCCCTTCGTCTATCGGCTAGGACATCTGGTTCTCATCCAGGCAAGAGGAGTTCGACTCTCCTAGGGGCTGCCAAAGCAATGAAGAAAGCGCTGAAAATTTTCTGGAAAACGGTGAAGTGGAGCTTCATCGTTTTTTGTTTTTATCTTCTCTCGCTTTTTTTCCGCGAAGAGCGCATTTCCGGAGAGTTCGTCGATTCCATCGCGGATGGATATCTTCCTTCCAACATCGTTGTCCATGTCGATTCGGTATCGGTGAATTTCTCATCCGGTATAAAAATACGCGGACTTAAGGTTTACGACCGCACCAAGTCGAACCCGCTGGAAAGCGTCGTTTCCGCCGATAAGATCGTGGTGGATCCGGTGCGCCGCAAGGTGCGGGCCGAGGGATTGCGCTTTCCGAGACTGCACGACGGGTATTATCTTCCCGGGAATCTCGAGCGCAACTCAAGAGTGGAGGTCGAACTTCCGGAAGTGCCGGAATTCGAACTGCTGCTCGAACGGCCGCGCATTCTCGGACTGGAACCGCAGCTGGTGGAGGCCACGGTAAGCTGCCGTCGGGACCGCCTGGATGCCTCCAGAGTAAGGGTCGTCTGGCCCGGCGGCGGCAACGGCAGCGCGGTGGACGGTTTCTGCACCGTCGATATCGCCGGGCAGCGCGTGTACGGAGAGGTGTCCGGGTTCGCCACGCAGGAGCACATCCGTCCGCTGATAGTCGCGCTCGACGTTCCGGTCGCGCTGCCGTACATCGACGGTTTCACGGGGGTCGTCAAACCGGTGCCGGCGTTCTGCAGCTGGGATGTGAATCTCGTCAACAACGATTTCAACCTCAAACTCGATCTGCATCCGGAACTCGGCAAATACAACGGAGTGCCGATGCGCAACGCCGACGGGAAGATCGATCTGTTCGTCTACACCCGCGGGACCAATCTCAATTTCAACACCCAGATAGGGCCGATATCCGCGCACGACCGCGCCGGGAAGCAGCTTTCCGGAAAAATTCTCATCCGCGGAACCAACAATGTGAACCGGCTGTATTTCGATTCGGTGAGCGAAATCGGCGCCGGGGCGCTGCTTGACATCGTCGGTTATCTCAACAAGGGGGAACTGGACTGGCTTGAATGCGAAACCCCGCCGAAGGTGACGGTCAAAGGGATGCTTGCCGCCGATTACGCCCGCCAATCCGAGAACGATCTCCACGGACGGGTCGAATTCCGCAGCGGCAGCGTCCTCGGCGTCCCGATGCGGGACGTGAAGTGCGATTTCGCCTATGTCGGCGACGAGGTGGTGTTCAGGGATTTCAGCGGCAGCGGTAAAATCGGCGACCGCGACGGCGATGTCAGCGGCATCTTCAGGATGAAAGTGCGCGAAGGCGCCGAGTTTCCCCGCGATCTTAACGGCAGCGGTTCGATCAGGGTCGAAAACGGCTGCATAGTGCGCATGAAGCTCTTCATGGGGCTTACCGATCTCATGGCGGAGAAGGTGCCGGGAATCGGCAATGTGGTCAACCAGACAAACGCTTCGGCGGATTTCACGATAACCAACGGCGTTTTGCGCTCCGACAACGTGCGTATAGAAGGTAAGATTTTTTCGATCAGGATGAAGGGCAGCTACGATGCGGTGCGCGATGATCTGGATTTCAAGGTGCAGGTGCAGTTTTTCAAGCAGAATTCGATAGTCGGCAAACTGCTCCGGCCGCTTACGTGGGCGTTTTCCGAGCTTCTGCTGGATTTCCGGCTTACGGGACCGCTGGACGATCCGAAGTGGTCGTACGAGAATATCGTCAAGAAAATGATGGAGGTGGGGAAATGAATCTGACGAGTCCGAGTCAGGTGAAAGCCTGGTGCATCGCCAACGATTTCCATCCGAACCGGGTATTGGGGCAGAATTTTCTCATCGATCAGAACGCGCTCAAAGCGATTGTCGACGCCGGTTTCGACGGCGCGGTGCCGAAGGACGGGAAATTGAGCGTGCTTGAGATCGGCCCCGGGCTCGGGGTCATGACCGAGGAGATGCTCGCTCGCGGAGCTTCGGTCACCGCGATTGAAAAAGACCCGGTGCTCGCCGCGAGGCTCAAGGAATCGCTCGGCGATCCCGCCGCGCTGGAGGTGATCGCCGGTGACGCGCTTGCGGTGAAAACGGAAAAGGCGTTCGACTGCATGGTCAGCAATCTTCCGTATCAGGCCGGGACGAGGATTCTGCTGGAATTGGCGATAAAGCGCGAGCTGCCGATGATGACGGTTCTGGTGCAGAGCGAGGTCGCCGAGCGGCTTGCGGCAAAGGAGGGTTCCAAAACCCGCGGATTGGCCGGCGTCTGGGCGCAGCTCGACTATGACGTCAAAATCGTGCGCAAGGTTTCGGCGAGCTGTTTCTGGCCGCGGCCCGAAATATCCTCGACGGTCGTCAAACTGGTCCGCCATGACCGCAATCTCCCGCTTTCGGAGAAGGAGCGGACGTTTTTCCGCAGATTGACCAAACAGGCCTTCGAGCACCGGCGCAAACAGCTTGGCAGCATTTTCAAGGATTTGATACAATCTGCGGCGAGGGCCGAAGAGCTTTCAAACAACGACTGGATAGAATTGACGAAAGGATTGTCAGACAATGAGGACACCTGAAGAGTTCCTGCAGGACGGCGGCTTTGTGCTTGCCGCGGATATCGACCGTCAGGGCATGATCTCCACCTTCCTGAGCGAAATGGACAAGGGGCTCAGGGGCGAGGAATCGTCGCTGAGGATGATCCCCGCCTATGTCGGCGTGAGCGGCAAGATTCCCAGCGGCGCCAAGGCGGCGGTGCTCGACGCCGGCGGCACGAATTTCCGCTCGGCGGTCGTGTCGATCCCCCCGTCGGTGGAAGACCGCGTCAATCAGCCGATGCCCGGCAGCAGGGAGGAGGTCGGCGAAGATGAGTTCTATCAGGCTTTCGCATCGGAATTGAAGCGCGTCGCGCCCAAGGCCACCGTCGACAGGTTCGGCTGGTGCTTTTCCTACAACGCCGACGTGACGCCGGAACTTGACGCAAGGCTCAACTGCTGGACGAAGGGCATCAAGGCTCCCGCCATCGTCGGGCAGTACGTGGGCGCGGAACTGCTGAGGCGCATGGGAGGCGGTTCCATCGCCATCGTCAACGATACCGTGGCGACCCTTCTGGCGGCGAAAGCGGTGGAGGGCGAGCGCACGTATTCGTCGTATATCGGCTTCATCCTCGGCACGGGCACCAACACCGCCTATGTCGAGCGCAATTCCAACATCACCAAGCTCTCCGGGCTCGATCCGGCGGGTTCGATGATCATCAACGCCGAATCCGGTTCCTTCGACAAGCTCGAGCGCTCGAAGTTCGATCTGGCGATGGACGCCAAGCAGATGGATCCCGGACACAATCCGCTGGAGAAGATGATCGCAGGCGGCTATCTCGGCGCGGTCGGGCTGGAGGTCTACAAGGCCGCGGCAAAGGAGGGGATGTTCTCCGCGAAGGCGGCCGCGGCGGTCGGGGGGCTCGGGACGCTCGAGACGATGGATTTCGACAACTTCTGCGCGGCGCTGCGCAAGGAAGGGCGCGATAATCCGCTGGATGCGATTTTCACCGACGCCGACGACGCCAAGATGGCCCGCAGGCTCGGCATTCCGGTTTTCGAGCGCGCGGCGGTTCTGACGGCGATTCATCTGGCGGCCTTCTGCATCAAGTCCGGCGCCGGCGCGGACGCTTCGGCGCCGATCGCCATCAACGCCGACGGCTCCACCTACTACAAGACCCGCGCCATCCGTTTCGCCGAGACGGTCAAGCGCGAGCTGGACGACATGCTCGTGCGCCGCCGCAACATCCACTACGAAATCACGGCTCAGGTCGAAGACGCGCCCATGGTCGGAGCGGCGATCGCCGCGATGCTCAAATGAAAAGCGCGCTCGTAATCCTGTTGGGCGCGGCACTCGTCTGCCGCGCCTTCGCGCTTGAAGTCGACGGAGTCGCCGCCCAGGTCGGCACGGAGACGATTCTGCGTTCCGACGTTTACAATGAAATGCGCCGTCAGGGGCTTTCGGATCCGTCGCGCTACGTTGAAGTGCGCAATATGATGATCGAACACAAGCTCATCGCCAGGGCCGCGCGGGAAGCGAAGATGCAGATGCAGGACTGGGTCGTCGAAAACCGGGTCCGCGAGATCGTCAAGCGCGCTTTCGGCGGCGACCGCAACAGGCTCGTCGAGATGCTGGGCCGGCAGAAAATGTCCTATTCGGAATGGCGCGCCCGTCTGCGCGAGGATATGGTGGTCTCGGCCATGCGCTGGAACGTGATCGACAAATACGTTTCGATCAGTCCGGCGATGATGCGGGAGGAATTCGCGAAAAACCCGGGACGCTACGAGAGCGAACGCAAGGTGTCGGTTTCGGTGATAATGCTCGAGCCGGACGAGAAACTCCGAAGAGAAGAGATTTCCAGGGCGCTCGGCGAAAAAAGTTTCGAATCGCTGGGCGCGAAGAAATACGTGAAAATCAAACCGGAGGATGTGTTCAAGCCGGAGATCTGCGAGGAAATCGAAAAGATGCCCCGCGGAACGATCAGCCGCTGGATGGAGATCGACGGATGGAGCTTTCTCATCCGCAAGGACGACGATATCGCCGGAAAGAAGATGACGTTCGCCGAGGCTTGCGATCTCATCGAGGCCAATCTGCGCGAGTCGGAGTCGAAGAAGGCGTACTCCGAATGGATGGAACGGCTCCGGGCAGAGACTTACATCAAGGTGTATTGAACCGCGTTCCCGTCGGCGCGTTAGTTTCGTGTAACAATTCTTCCGTTCGGATTTGATAAAGTATACGTCCCGCCGCAAACGGCGGGACGTTATGACTGAACGGAAATGGCTGTCGGTGTGCGCGGCTTTCGCGCTGGGCGAGGCGGTTGCCTCGCTCGGTCCCAATTTTGCCGAAGCGTGGCCGGTGTGCGCGTTCGCGGCGGTGTTGCTGGCGGTGTGGGGCACGGCGGTCGGGTCGTCGTGCTGCCGGTTCCTGTGCGTTGTCGCGCTCGGGATCGGCGTTTATCTCTTTTCGGAGCTTGAACAGGAACGGGAGTTTCGCGACCGGCCGTGGATGCGGCAGGTTCACGCCAAAAGCAGGAGGGCCGAACCCGGATCCTGTCCGCTCGCCCGGCGGTTCCGTAGGGAACTATCGCGTCGCATGGGCGTCGGGCTTGATCATGCGCCGGATATCGCGGATATGAACCGTGCCATTCTGCTCGGCGAGCGCAGAGGCATAAATCCGGAGATGCGGCGTGATTTCGTCAGGTCGGGAACGGTTCACGTTTTCGCCATTTCCGGTCTGCATGTCATGGTGATAGCCAACGCTTTCATCGTCATGGCCGCGTTTGCGGCGGTGCCTTTCCGGCTGCGGGCGCTCGCGGCGGCGCCTGCGCTGTGGGGGTATGTCTGGCTGATCGGTTTTCCTCCGAGCGCGGTGCGCGCCGCGCTGATGGCGAGCATCCATTTTTCCGCGCCGCTGTTCTGGCGTCGGCCCAATGCGGCGGTTTCATGGGCGATCGCGTTTATGATTCTGCACATCCGTTCTCCGAGGCTGATTTCCGACATCGGCTGCCAGCTGTCGTTCGCGGTCATGCTGGCGATTGTTCTTGCCGCGAGACGGGCGCGCGGGCTGCCGGAGATCAGGCAGCGCATGGCGGTCGCTTTTTCCGCATGGGCGGCCGGAGTGCCGATAGTCGCACATGCGTTCGGATCGTTTACGCCCGGCGGACTGGCGGCGAATCTGGCGCTGGTGCCGGCGGCTTCGGTCGCGGTCGTGTCGTGCGTAGTCGGACTTGCGCTCAGCTGGGCCGGAGATACGGTACTGTCTCATGCGAACAATTTCGCCGCGCTCGTTACATCGTCCATGGCTCATATTTCCGGCATGGTGGCGCGCTGCCCGGGTGCGAATTTTGAAATCGCCCGGTGGGGGATCGCGGAGTGCGCGTTATGGTACGCGGTTTTTCTGTCGGTGCCGTATGTCATCCGGCGCATATTGTCAAAGCGTCTGTTTTAATGCGCGCACCACTTTTGTGTCAAGGCGATGCCTGTATTAAGCCTTCTTGCGCAATATTTTCTAAAAAATGGGGGGGGGTACGATTTTATGAAAATAACGACAGGTTTGCCGTTGACGGATATGCTGTTGTTATGATATCATAGGAACAACTGAAGAAAAGATTTTGTCCCGTCTACGGGACGGTGGCAGGGGGGTACAACAGATGAACGTCAACCGCAGAAATTTTCTTTCGAACACGCTCGCTCTGGGAGCGACTGTCGCGGCGGCGGGGTGTATCAACGCCCGCGGCAAACTGACGGGTTTCGCCGGAGCGCCGATGCAGGGGTTCGCCGACAAACCGTTTGAAAAAGTGCGCGTCGGCATAGTCGGCGTCGGCTATCGCGGCGTTCACGCCGTGGACGGGATTTCCCAGCTGCCCAACACCGAAGTTGTCGCGCTCTGCGATCTTCATCAGGAGCGGGTCGATCACGGCAACGATGTGCTCGTGAGAAAAGCGCGGCGGCCGAAGGCCAAGCGGACGTTCGTCGGCCCCGAGGCGTACAAGGCGTTGTGCGAATGGGACGGTGTCGACGTCGTCTATATCGTGACTCCGTGGCAGCTGCACGCCCCCGTCGCTCTTTATGCGCTCAAGTCCGGCAAGATCGCGCTCGTCGAAGTGCCCGCCGCCATGACGATCGATGAATGCTGGGCGCTCGTCGAGGCTTCCGAAAAGTATCGCCGCCCCTGCATGCAGCTCGAGAACTGCTGCTACGGCGAGTCGCAGATGCTCGCTCTGTCGCTCGTCAAGCAGGGCATTCTCGGCGAGATACTGCACGGCGAGGGAGGCTACAATCACGATCTGCGCGAATGGTGCTACGGCTCGTTCGATCCGAAGATCCGCTTTCAGCACGGCTATTGGAATCATTGGCGTCTCAGATACAATGCGGCGCACGACGGTAACCAGTATCCGACGCACGGGTTCGGTCCGATCGCGCAGGCGATGGACATCAACCGCGGCGACAGATTGGACTATCTCGTTTCGCTTTCGTCGAAGCCTTACAACTACGAGAAATACGCGAAGGAAAAGTTCGCCGGCACGCCGCTCGGAGATCTCAAGGTGAAGATGGGGGACGTCAACACGACGCTCATCCGTACTGCGCTCGGCCGCTCGATCCAGGTTAAGCACAACGTGGCGACGCCCCAGCGCGGCTACCGCTACGAGCAGATCGTAGGCTCGAACGGCATCTGGTGCGGCTTCCCCGACAAACTCTATTTCCAGGGGCACGGCGCGCCGGAAACGAAACACGAGGAATTCTTCGACGAGAAGACCTACAGGGAGATGCGGCTTAAGTATATGCATCCGTGCTGGAAGCAGGCGGGCGCGGCGTCGAACATCGTGGGCGGCCACGGCGGCATGGACTTTATGATGAGCCTCAGATGGACTTACTGTCTGCAGGCCGGCATACCGCTCGACTTCGACGTTTACGATCTCGCCAGCTGGTGCTCGATCTGCGAACTTTCCGAGCGCAGCTGCACGAACGGTTCTCGGCCAGTTGAATTTCCAGACTTTACGCGAGGGGCGTGGAAGACGACTCCGCCTTCGCCGCTTTGGACGTTCGATCCGAAGGTGATCGACCTCAATCCCGAGCGTTACCGCAAAAACAAAGAGGCGATGAACATATGACGGAGAAGGGGATGCGGGAGATGAATAAGATTGTTTTCGCCGCCGTATTTCTTCTTGCCGCTCAGTCCGGCTGCAAGCCTGTCGCGGATCAGGCGGATGCGTCGCCTGAGCCCCGGTTTACGGCGCGCCTGTCGGCCGTGGCGGTTGAAGGAGGTGTATCCAAGAAGGGAGTGCTCTCGGATGCTCGCGCCGAGCTCGAACGGCATCTATCGGTGGTCGCGGGCGGGGATTTCCGTCCGGCGAAGGATGAGCCGGAACTGACGATCGTCTTCGGCAAGCCGGCGACGGAAGCGGGCGAGCCGGCCGAGTTCACGGCGTATGCGAAGCTGGTCGGCGACCGGCTTTATCTCTGGGGCGACGACCGGCGCTGTCCGGCGACGCTTTTCGCTGTCTACGGTTTTCTGGAGAAGAATCTGGGCGTCGTGTGGCCGATGCCGGGCGACGGCAATATCGTCGCTCCGCGGTCCGATCGGGTGCAGATCCCCGTCGGATGGAGCTGGAGCTACCGTCCGCCGCTCAGGAGCGGCTGGATGCGCGGCGGGAGCAACAAGAAGGGCGGCAAAGACGTGCATGAACATCTGGCGCCGAAGGCTCTGCGGCGGACGCAGGCCGAGATCGACGCGGCCAATCTCGCCATCTGGCGCTGGAAACTCCGCCATAAGATGTTCATGCGCGAACAGCTGCCGTTCGGACACGCCTTCACCAAATGGAACGACATGTACCGCGACACGCATCCCGAATACCTCGCGCTGCAGGAAAACGGCGAGCGCGGCACGTCGAAGAAGGGTTCTCCTCTCGCGAACGGCATGAAGCTGTGCGTTTCGAACGAGGCGGTCGTCGACCGGATCGTTGAAAACTACATCAAGGCCGGAAAGCCCAAGTACTGGAATGTCTGCCCCAACGACGGCTATGCCTTCTGCCGGTGTGAAAAGTGCAAGGCGCTCGACTGTCCGGTGAATGACGACGAGCGCAATATGAAGATGTCGCAGGCGGTGAACCTTTCCGACCGCTACGTCAACTTCTGGAACCGCATAGCCAAGAAGCTCGTGGCGATCCGTCCCGACGTGATGATCGACACCTACGCCTATTCGTGCTACCGCGATCCGCCGCGCCGCGAACGCATCGCGTATCCGGACAACATGTGCTTCGGCATGGTGCCGTCGCAGGAGGACGACAACCTCAAGCAGATCCGGGAATGGAAGGCGAGAGGGATGAAGCACTTCAAGCTGCGTCCGAACTACCTCTGCTATTCGGGCTGGATTCCGCGCGGCTACGAGCGCTTTTTCCTCGAGAACTTCAAGATGAACCTTCGCGAGGGGATGATCGGCACGGATTACGACGGTTCGTCGCGCGGCGAGGTGACGGCGTTCGAGTGCTATGCGCTCATCCGTGCGCACCAGGATCCGGAAATCACGTTCGGGCAGGTGGAAAAGGAGTTTCTCTCGCAGTACGGCAGGGCCGCATCGAAGATGAAGGAGTATTATGACCGCGTACGGATGCGCAACGAAAAGGCTCTCTATGCCAAACAGCGTCATTCCGCCGGCGACAAGGAGGCCGTTCTTGACGATTCGCTACTGATCGGAACCGTGATGGGGGCGAATCCGCCGGAGGAACTGGAGAAGGACGCGGAGGTCCTGCGCGAGGCGTTGAAGACTCCGGGGCTTACCGATGCCGAGTGGCGGCGCGTCAAGGCGATGCTGGTTCTGGTGAAGCACGCGGTTCTGACGCGCGAATTCCGGCTGGCATACGACGGCTTTGACGTGAAGAAGATCGCACCTGATTTCGTCGAGAAGGGTCTGAGGCTGATGGACTTCCGCGTCAAGGAGGTGCAGCCTGCCGTCACGCCGGTCAACTGGGGACA
>JAFVZE010000024.1 GCA_017508315.1 Kiritimatiellia bacterium
GGCCTCGCTTTCGGTCACGCTCTACGACCGCCGCCACCGTCTCAATCTCGGGACGCGCTCGCTCGCGGTCACGGTGACGCGGCGGCCGGACGTGTCGAAAGGACTGTTCGTCCGCGAAAACGGCGTCGTCCTCAAAAACGGCAGACCGTTCATGCCGCTCGGGTTCTATACCATGCTCGCCGATCGCCGGAAATATCCGCCCGAACGGCTCGAAGCGGAGCTGAAGCGCATCCGCGACGCCGGATTCAACGCGATGATCGACTATTGCACCTACACGCTCGCCGAAGGAAAACCGCGCGATCTTTATTACGGTCTGTGCGAGAAATACGGCATCAGCGTCCTCGCCGACGATTTCAAGGTGACGCGCACCGATGGCATCGACGAAATGCTTCCGCGACTGCGCAAACGCGCCGAAGACCTCGTGCGCTATCCGGCGCTCATCGGTTTCTATACGATGGACGAGGGCTCGGAAAGTTTTGTCGCTCCGCTCTCGAAAATCCGCCGGATGCTCAACGAGGTCGCGCCGTCGCGCATGGTGAACATCTGCAACATCATGCGCCCGGCGCCGTATCTGCCCATCGCAGACATTCAGGGCGGCGACCATTATCCGGTAAGTGTCCGCGGTCAGGGTCTCATGAACTGCCATAACCGCGTGAAGGCGATGAACGACTGCGCTCCCGCCGCCATCTGGTGGGCGCCGCAGGCGTACAACTGGGCGGGCATGGTGCGCGGCGCGCATGACGACGCCGATCTGTACCGCCGCAGCGGTCGCGAGCCGACGGAGAACGAGATGTTCGCCGTGGCGCTGCTCAACGCCACCGACGGCGCGAAAGGGTTTTTCTTCTATTCGCATTTCGACATTTTCAAATGCCCGGTAAAGGAATGGATACCCTTGCGCTGGGAACGCGTCTGCCGCGTCGGACGCGTTATGAAGGAGATGGAGCCGTTCATCATGAGCGGACATCCTGTAGCGGAACTTGCGCACACCGACGCCAAAGACCCTGTACGCGTGGCGGCGTTCACCGACGGCGGAGGGCGCTGGCGCGTCGCCGTCGTCGGGCTCGGGCGGGAGCATGAAACGCGCTTTGCGCTCCCGGCGCGATACGGCGTCCTCTCCGGAGTCTACGGGCTCGTGAAGCGCGAAGAAAACGGCACATACGTATTCAAAGGCAGGGAATATACGGGAGACCTGCTCAAATAAAATGAAAAAAGAAAGGCGATAGAATGACACTGGCGACATTGGTTCTGGCGGCGGTAACGGATGTGTGGGCGGGGCTCGCCTCTCATCCGGCGGTGGTTTCCCCCGTTTCGTACGAGCGTTTCGGACGTCCGGATACGGTTATCTCGCTTTCCGGAGAGTGGGATTTCACCACTCGCAACCACGGCAGCGGACATCGCGCGGCAAGATACGCGACCGAAATGTGGGCGGGGAGATCGCGCAAGATCAACGTTCCCGGAATATGGGAGGCTCAGGGAGTGGGCGAGGAAGGTTACGGCAGACCGTATCTCTGCCAGGACAATTCCCCCAAGAAGCTGCGCAACGTGTTCACCGGCGAGGGATGGTACCGGCGCTACGTCACGGTGCCCGCGTCGTGGAAAGGGTCACGCGTCTGGCTGAAGGCCGGCGGAGTCCGGTCGATGGGCTGCTTTTTTCTGAACGATCGCGCCGTATCGTGGATGGAGACTTCGGTCGGGGCGCTGAAGTGGGACGTGACCGATTTCATCGTCTTCGGCGGCACCAACAAGGTCGTCGCCATGACCGACAACGCCGTCGCCTGCCGCGGCAGCGTCACTTCGAGCCTCAACCGCTGGGGCGGACTCTGGCGCGATGTGGAACTGGAGGCGACGCCGCTTGTCTACATCGACGACGCCTGGGTGCAGGGGGATTTCGACGCCCGTTCGGCCGTGGTCCGCGCCGATATCGGCGGAGTCGATTCGCCCGGAGACACGGATGATCTCATTCTGCGCGTGACAATCGAAGACTCGGTCGCCGAGGCGAGGGCGAAGGCGGGACTCAACGAGATTCGTCTCCGGCTTGAGAATTTCCGCCCCTGGACTCCGGAAAGTCCGTCGCTCTACTGGGCGAAAATCGAACTCGTAAGCGGCGGAAAGGTCACCATGACCCGGCACGAACGTTTCGGCGTGCGCAAGCTGGAAGTGCGCGGCAAGGAGTTCTATCTCAACGGCAAGCCGTTTTTCGTGCGCGGATTCGGCGACAACGCGCCTTATCCGATCACCGGTTTCACGCCGGCGGATCGCGATTTCCACCGCGAACACCTGCGCACGGCAAGACGCGCGGGCTTCAACTACACGCGGCATCACACCCATTCGGAAGCGCCCGAATACATGGAGGCGGCCGATGAATGCGGCATTATCGTCCAGCCGGAAATCCCGTATTATCTCGATGCGCCGAACGACCATTTCGGATATGATCCGATCCGCGACATCAACGATCTGCTGACCGCGTTCAGGCGCTACACTTCCTTCGCCGTCGTCTCTTTCGGCAACGAAGGTCTGCTCGGCCCCGCCGCCAACCGCATCGTCTACGATCACGTGAAGAGGCGCGAAGTCGGACTGCTCGTTCTCTCGCAGGACGGCGGCACTTACGTGCGCGAAGACCACGGAGAAGGCGAGTCGGATTTCTGCTCCGGCCCGCTCACCACCTGGAAGCGCGGCAGTTTCAACCGGCGCGCTTTCGTCTGCCACGAATACATGAATCTCGCCGTCAAATTCGACTGGCGCGATGCCGGGAAATTCACCGGAGTATGGCTGCCGCCGATGACCGAGGCTGACCGCCGCGCCCATCTCGCGCACGCCGGTCTGTCGATGCGGTGGCTCGACCGGCTGCAGGATTCCGCCCATGCTCTGCAGGCCTACTGGCTGAAATTCGGCCTTGAGCTCGCCCGCGCCGATCCTTACTGCGACGGGTACTGCTACTGGACGATATGCGATTCGGTGCAGTTCAAGAAGAAAGGCTCGGTGTTCGCCGGGCAGGGGCTTCTGGACGTGTTCTGGCAGCCGAAGCGCTGCGGCCTCGCGCCGGAAGACGTGGCGGTTTTCAATTCGCCCTCGTGCGTGCTTTTAGACACCGAGACGGAGGAACGCGTGTTCGTGGAAACGACGAACCGCTGGCTTTGCTGCCAGACGAAACCGCCGTACATCGATCAGACCAACCGCGTTTTCTCCGTCGGGGAGAAGATTCCCGCCAAGGTTCTTTTCGCCCATTTCGGAGAGGCTCCGCTTGCCGATGCGACGCTTGAATGGCGGCTCGATTCGGCGGCGGGGACGCTCGCTTGCGGCAGGCGCCGGCTCGGCAGGCAGGAGCTCGGCCCGGCCAGGATGGTTGCGGAACTGGACATTGCCGCGCCGCAGGTCGAAAAGCCCGTGCGGGTCGATTTTGTCGCCGCGGTAAGTTCGTCTTCGCCGTCGTTACGCTGCGGAAACCGCTGGCCGATGTGGATTTTCCCGCGGATGGAAAATCCGGCCGTGCCGGACGGCGTGGTCGTCGCGGAATACGGTTCGCCGGAGATGGAGCGCGCCCGGCGTGAGGGCAGAAACCTGCTGGCGCTCGCCAATCAGAAGGGACCGTCGAATTTCATCATGGGATGGTGGAATCTCGGCTCCCAGTGCGGAACGGCGTTCGTCCGCCACCCCGCGCTCGGAGATTTTCCGCACGAGCCGTTCCTCACCCCGCTCGTTTTCCGCATGATCCGCGAAGGCGTCAAACTGCCGGTCGAAGGATATGAAGAGGCCGATTACATCGCCGTCGGCGAGGGATTGCAGGATGCGTATCTCTATCTCGCGGCGAGAGAGCGCGCCGACGGATCGCGCGAAGTTCTTGCCGCCGGACTTGACGTTGTCTCGGACACCGCGGAGAGCCGTTCGCTCCGGTGGAATCTGCTCAAGTGGCTTGCCGAAGGGAAAAAGAAAGGTGAAACAAAATGAAATTCGAGATTAATCGTCTTGCCGTTTGCGCGATATGCGCGGCGGTTGCTTCCGAAGGGCTTTGCGGGGATCTCCGTTCGCTCGATGTCGGATCGTTCAGGGAGATGCCTGTCGCCGAAGCGCGCAGTCTTGCGGCTTTCGACAACGCTTCGTTCGACGACCGGTCGGAATTCGGGGTTTTCTCTGACGGCAGAATGGAACGCGGCGGCGGGCTCGGCTACAACGGAAACGCCGGGGTTAAAATAACGCCGAAGGACAAGCCCTACAAATACGTTTTCCCGATCAAGGTGCCTCTGGAGAAGAATCGCCGCTACGTGTTTTCGCTCGATATATGCTATCACGGGAAGCTTGACAGCGGCACTTCGCTCGGATGCGACAGCCATTTCAAGGGCACGAAGAAATACGCCGCGGGCTACTACGGCACGAAGAA
>JAFVZE010000183.1 GCA_017508315.1 Kiritimatiellia bacterium
GAAAGCTCTCCAAGAACCCAACGCATCGCATCCGAAATATTAGATTTTCCACTTCCGTTGGGCACCAACGGCTATGAGACGGTATCGCTCAAAAATGTGAAGGGAGGCGAATACTACGGCATCGCCTTCGATGTCGCGCCGAATGCGAGCGCCCGCGTCAACGTGTTTGTCCGCGACGCGAAGGGGAAGTATGTGCAGCCTTCCATCAACATGATCTATCCCCGCGACGGCCGCGGAGTCGTGCGTATTCCGGAAGGCGGAGCGCGCGGCACGATCGTTTTCAGCGCCAGAAATCCGGCAGGCAAAGAAACCGTATTCGAAAATCTGCGGGTGTATCGGCTTTTCCGCGAAGAAAAACCGGCGAAGGCTGAACCCGGGGCGGTCAAAGACAGGTCCGTGAAGGAGAAGAGCAAGAAATGACCACGCGACGATCTTTCCTTTCCGCTTTCGCGGCAACTGCCGCCGTGCCGGTATTTTCCGCACCCAAGGGAGACTGCAGGCTCAAGGTGGGTATCGTGAGCGATACGCATTTAAGTCCGCCGGAAATGCACAACAGCCAAGGCGCGATCGATATGTTCAAGCGTGTCATCACGTTCTTCCGCGATCATGGGGCGGATGCGATCATGATCGCCGGCGATTTGACGAACGGTGGACGCGCGGCGGAACTGCAGAAGACGGCCGACTGCTGGAAGGAAGTTTTCGGGTCGATAGATGCCGGCCCCGTAAAAGTTTTCGTGACCGGCAACCATGAACACAATTATGCCAAAGACGCGCCGAAGGTATGGTGGGAGATTTTCGGCGAGCCGTGGTCGCCTTTCTTCATCAAGGAAGTGAAGGGCTATTCGTTTGTCGGCGCGCACTGGGCGGCATGGCGTAATGAAAAGGCGTTCCGCGCTTTTCTCGACGCCAACCGCAAGAAACTCGCCGGCGGCAAACCGTTCTTCTTCGCCCAGCACGCCCATCCGCAGAATACGTGCTACGGGACGTGGACGTGGCATCAGGCCGACGGCGGCCCCACCCACAAGGTGCTCGCCGACTGGCCCAACGCCGTCGCATTCTCCGGACACACCCATTATTCTATCACCGACCAGCGCAGCGTCTGGCAGGGCGCGTTCACCTCGCTCGGCACGGCGTCGCTCCGCTGGCTTTCGCTGCCTTCGGGACGAGAAAACGGCAAGGGGTTCAGGAATGTCGGGCATCGGATGCAGGATGTCGCCAGCAATTACGGCGGTGCGCAGGGATTGTTCATGAAAGTGTACGACAACGACATGGTTTTTGAGCGCTGGGATTTCTCCCGCCGGGAAAAGCTCGGCGACGACTGGGAAGTCCCGGTTCTGCGCGGAAAAGACGATCCGAGAACCTATTCGTTCGCGAGCCGCACCGAGAAATCGTCGGCGCCGGAATTTCCCGAAGGTGCGGAACTTAAGCTGAAGCTTCACAAGGGGCGCAACCCGAAGAAGGAGCCGGAAGATCAGATTATTCTGACGTTTCCGACCGCCGTTTCGCCGGACGATCTTTCGCGCGTCATGGATTACGAAGTCTGCGCGGAACTCTATTCCGCCGACGTGGTTCTTCCCTGGCGCATGAAGCGCGTCTATCAGACTGGCTTTACGCGCAATGCCCGCCATGTTACGCCGACGCAGAACTGCATCTTCGGCATCGGCGAACTGCCGCCGCCGCCGTTCCGTTTCCGGGTGACGCCGCGCAATTCCTTCGGCAAATGCGGAAAGAGCCTCTTTCTTTATCAGCGCAAACCGTTTATAGATGATCCTTCAACGAAAGGTGAAAAATGATGAACTTCTCAAAACTTCTTGTTGCGGTAATTGCCGCGTTTGGAGCATTCATTTTGTCGGCCGAGCCGAATGCCGCATACACGGCAGACGCGACCGTCGCCGACGCGCTGACGCTTGAGGGTGAATACATAATCGATGTCGCATCCGGCGTAACCGTAACCTATACCGGCGAAATATCCGGCACGGGTCCATTGCGTAAAACCGGCGACGGAATGCTGGTGTTGAATCCTGCTGGTGGAGATAATGCATTTACGGAAGGTGTGCAGATTTCGCAAGGTGTAATTCGTGCCGATACGGCAGGGGCGTTGGGTACCGGTGAGATATTCCTTGACGGAACGCTTACAGCGAAGGACAGCAAGAACAGAACCTATGGTTTCCGGCGGCAGATATTTTTCAATGCCGACGGTGCGATATTCGCAAACAAGATACGGATTGAGGGTTATGATAGCAAAGGAAGTTGGCCTTATACTTCATCTTTTATTAGAACTGATGTCAATACTACTCTTTCAGGCGATATC
>JAFVZE010000184.1 GCA_017508315.1 Kiritimatiellia bacterium
GGACGATAGGTGTGCTGGTCAAGATACTGCCCTGCAAGAGTGCGAGCTTCGCTGTACGTCCATCCGTAATGACAGGCGTAGTAATAGGCGGAATGGCCATATTTCTTATACTTTTTGCGAGGCATGAGATCACACTCTTTTTGGGACACGGGAACAGTATACCATAAAATGAGAATTTTGTGCGGAATATTTTGTGAGCGGTTAAACCCCAGTTTGTCATCTCTCTTTTAACAGTTCCGCATGTTTGAGAATATTTGATATAATTTTCCAAAAGTTTTGAACGCATACGGAAAGTCTGGATGCATACAGTCTGAACGCATACGGAAATTCTGAATACATACAGTCTGAACGTATACAGAAAATTTTGAACGCATACAGAAAATTTTGAACGCATACAGAAAGGCGAGCAAATCACATGAGTTACAATGAAGCGAAAAAGAAATACGCGAGAATCGGCGTGGACACGGAAAAAGCGATCAAGGATCTTGCCGCCGTTCCGATTTCCATGCACTGCTGGCAGGGCGACGACGTGACCGGCTTCGAAACTACCGGCGGCGCCTCCGGCGGCATCCAGACGACCGGCAACTATCCCGGCAAAGCGCGCAACCCCGAAGAACTCATGCAGGATATCGAGCTCGCCTTTTCGCTCATCCCCGGCAGACACCGCGTCAATCTTCACGCCTGCTACGGCATCCACGAAGGCGGAGTCACCGACCGCGACAGACTCGAGCCCCGCAATTTCAAGCCGTGGACGGACTGGGCGAAGAAACGCGGCGTCAAACTCGACTTCAACCCCACCTTCTTCTCCCATCCGAAAGCCTCCGACGGGCTCACCCTTTCCAGTCCCGATCCGAAGATCCGCGCATTCTGGGTGAAGCACGGCATCGCCTGCCTGAAGATCGCCGAATATTTCGCGACCGAACAGAAAAGCCCGTGCGCAATCAACTTCTGGATGCCCGACGGCTACAAGGACGAGCCTTCCGACCGCCTCGGACCGCGTCGGCGCATGGCCGATTCGCTCGATAAGATTTTCAGGTCCAAATACGACAGAAGGAAAGTCGTCGCGCTTCTTGAATCAAAGCTCTTCGGCATCGGGGTCGAATCCTACACCGTCTGCTCCCACGAATTCGTGATGGGCTACGCGATGAAGCGCGGCATTCTCGGCCTCCTTGACATGGGTCACTTCCACATCTCCGAAAACGTCGCCGACAAAATAAGCTCGTTTCTGATGTTCTTCGGCAAGGTCGCCTTCCACATCTCTCGCCCCGTGCGCTGGGACTCCGACCACGTCATCCGCCAGAACGACGATCTCCGCGCCGCCGCGCAGGAAATAGTGCGAATGGGTCCGGAGAATTTCATCATCGCGCTCGACTACTTCGACGCGTCCATCAACCGCGTGGCGGCATGGGTGCTCGGCATGCGCAATATGCAGAAAGAGCTTCTCAAGGCGATGCTCCAGCCCGCCGCCGCGCTCAAGGACATGCAGGACAGAGGCGATTTCACCTCCCAGCTCGTCTGGCAGGAGGAATTGAAGAACTACCCCGTGAGCGACGTCTGGGAGGAATTCTGCCGCCGCGCGAAGATGCCGGCCGGCGAAGAATGGCTGGACACCGTCAAGCGCTACGAGCGCGACGTTCTCGGCAAGCGCTGAACGAACGCGCGGAGCGCATTTCCGCACACCGCCGAAAACGAACAATCAACCGGACGGTTTCGGGACCTCGCGGATCACCGTGGCGGATTTTCCGCGCGAAAGCAAAAAACTTCACCGTACGTTTTCGCCGGCATGAACAAGTCAGCCCGACGCCAGCTCTTTCGAACGTCGGGCCGCCGCAGCGAGCGTATCGGCAACGATCCGCTTGAACGCGGGATTGGAAAGTTCGGCCATGCCCGCGGCGGTCGTGCCGCCTTTCGTGCACACTCCGGCGATGAACTCGCCGAGATCGGCTCCGCTCTCGCGCAGATACTTGGCCGTGCCGTACATCGTCTGCCCGGCGAGCAGTCTCGCCACCTCGCGCTTGAGCCCCAGTTTGACGCCCGCTTCCGTCATCGCCTCCTCCATATAGGCGAAATACGCCGGTCCCGAACCGGAAAGAGCGGTCACCGCGTCGAAATCGCGCTCGCGCAGAACCACGCTTTCGCCGGCCGCGCCGAGAATGCGCGCGACCTTGTTCACCGTGACGGCGGAAACGCCTTTGTCGCCGCAGACCGCGCACATCCCGGCATTGGCGCGAAGCGCGAGGTTGGGCATCACGCGCACGATCTTCACCTTCGTCCCGAAAGCTCTGCGCAACTTGGCGATGGTCTTACCGGCGACAATCGAAACGAGCGTCTGCGAAGACTTCAAAAGCGGCTTGACCTCCGCGGCCACGGCATCCACGTCCTGCGGCTTCACCGCGAGAAACACCATCGACGCGCACTTGGCCACCTCCTTCAGATCCGGCACTGTCCTGACGGCGTATTTCTTCTCCAGTTCCGCCGCGCGCGCTTCGATCTTCTCGGCCATGATGACCGACGCTTTGTCCGGCACCGCCGAAAGAATGCCTTCGGCCATCTTGCCCGCCCCGAAGAAACCGATTCTGTATTTCGCCATCGCCGCCGTCCTTTCCTTCAGATTTTCAGCGCGTCGAACGCCGAGGCAATATTGCCGACGCCCGCATTGCGTTTACGGTTCTCTTCCATCCACTCGGCGACCTCCGCCGCGCTTTTAGCGGCGGCTTCGTCATCGGGGGAACGCTTGAAAACCCGCGCCATGCACTCCCGGCGGGAAAGCGAAATTCTGCCCTCGTCGCGGTCGATGCGCATCACCTTGACGGTCACGCCGTCTCCGGCTTTGAGAATGCGGTTCAAATCGTCGACCTTCTCCCATGCGATCTCCCGCGCCGGAATGAGGCCTTCCACTCCGCCGAGATCGACAAACGCGCCGAAATCCATCACCCGGGTGACGGTTCCGTTCAGAGTCTCGCCTTCATTGAGTTCGGCGAGCAAAGCCTCCTTGAGCGCAGCCGATTCGATTTCCATAAGTTCACGGCGGGAAACGACAACATTGAGTCCGCGTTCGTCCTGAGAATATTCACTGACCAGAAAATCGAATTTCCGTCCGACATACTGCGACGCGTCGCCTCTGATCTTGTCGATCTGGCTGAACGGACAGAAAGCCCGCTGACCGGCCACGGTGACTTCGTATCCGCCTTTGATCTCCTTCTCAACGAGTCCGGGAACGGCAGCGCCCTCCTCCCACGCCTGCTTGATGGTGGCATTGTCGTCGACGCCGATCTCGACGTGAGGTTTTTTCGGGCGCACGATCGCCTTGTCCTCGTTGAAGGAGTTGCCAAATTTGTAGCTCCGCCGTATATCCTTAAGCTGCTCGTCCACGAGCGAGCCGAAATCAAATTTTTCTTTGTTCATATTGCCTTCGATGTTTATGGATTCCGTTGATTATACCATATGACGTCTGCCGTTCCGAGACCGCAGATCAAACCAGAAAATCGTCAAGCCGCTTCAGCGCGGGAACCGTTTCGAGCGGGTACGAAACTCCAAAGCGTTTTTCCGCTTCCATTACGAGCCGCAGGTGATTGACGCTGTCCCACTCCGGGACGCTTCCGTACGCCGTTTCACCCGAAATCGCCTGACGCCCGACGCCGAAAACCCCGGCGGCAAGCGCGGCGAACGCCTCGCGGTACAGATCGCGCACGGTGCGCAGCTCCAGAAAACGCTCAACGGTCAGCGGCGCATGGAAATCGTTTTCCATCATCACCAGAAGCCCGAAGCCCTGCAGCGAGCACCAGCCACCGAAAGCGCGGAAATCGTCGTCGAGGGCGACGGAGTCGACTTCGAGAACTTCGGCGACGGCTTGTGAGAAAAGATTCATGTCAAGTCTTCGTTATGTAGATTCTGGCCATATCCGTTTTATAGGCGGATTTTTCCGAAATATCCAGTTCCTCGAAAAGTTTCTCGCCCGGACGGATGCCGGTGAAAACGATCGGAATATCGACGTACGGGCGGTACCCTGCCTGACGTATCATCTCTTCGGCGAGATCGAGAATGTACACGCTTTTGCCCATGTCGAGCGTGTAAATCGCCTTCTCTTCGCGGCTCGCCGCCTGCAGCACCAGCCCCACGGCTTCGGTAACCGTCATGAAATAACGGCGCATGTCGGGATGGGTGACGGTAAGAGGCATCCGCTTGGATATCTGCTCCCGGAAGAGCGGCACCACCGAACCCGACGATCCGAGAACGTTGCCGAACCTGACGGCGCAGAACGACGTCGGAGAGCCTTGCTCATTCATCGCCATTATCGCCAGTTCCGCCGCGCGCTTGGTCTTGCCCATGACCGAAACGGGATTTACGGCCTTATCGGTCGAAATAAGCACGAAACGCTTCACCGCGAATTCCGATGAGAGCGCGGCGAGCTTCCTCGTCGCCTCGGTGTTGTTGCGCTCCCCTTCCTGCGGATTCATCTCCACCATCGGAACGTGCTTGTACGCCGCGGCGTGAAGGACGATGTCGGGACGGTAGACTTCGAAAATCTCGCGCATGCGCTTTTCGTCGTTCACGTCGACCATAAGCGGCTTTAGGTCCGCGCCCGTGCCGCGCTGGCGCATCTCGCGGTCGATCTCGTAAAGCGCGTTTTCGCCGCGCTCGACCATGAGCACCAGTTTCGGCGAGGCGATCGCCGCCTGACGGACGATCTCCGAGCCTATCGAACCGCCCGCACCCGTGACCATCACCGTCTTGCCGCGCAGAAATTCCACGGCGGCGGCGCTGTCCATCCGGCGGACGCCGCGCTCCAGGAGATCGCTCTCGCGCACCAGCGATTTCGCGTACCAGCTCCAGAGCGACCTCCAGCCGACGAGCGCGAAGAACGACAACATCGAATAGATGAGCGTTATCGTGTACGGCGGCCGGAAGTTGAGATAGGTTTCGAACGGAGTGAGAAAACGCAGCACCGTCAGCGCCGTACAGGCGAGCGCGGCGGCGAAAAGAAAACGCGGCACGTCCCTGAGCCGGAAATGCCGCCATGAAAAACGGTAACAGCCGCAGACGAGAACGGAGACGACGCTAACGGCGCAAACCGTGATGAACGACATCGCCGTCGCCCGCCAGCCCCAGCGCGGCTCCGAAAAATCGAAGCGCAGGATGAACGCGCCCAGATACGCCGCACCGAGCGCGGCAACATCCACGGCCAGCCCGCCGAGGCGGGTGGCCGCGAACTTCATCCATTCCGCTCTGCTTCTTACTCCCACTCGATTGTGGCCGGCGGCTTGGGGGTGATGTCCCAGACGACGCGGTTGACGCCTTTGACCTTGGTGGCGATCTTTTCGGCGACGGAGACGACGAACTTGAAGGGAAGCTCGACGACGCCGGCGTGGACGAACTGCGAAGTGGAGACGGCGCGGATGGCGATGACGTAGCCGAAAGTGCGCGCTCCGTTGCGCACGCCGACCGACTTGACGTTGGTCATCACGGCGAAGAACTGCTGCGCCTTCTTGTCAAGCTTCGACTTGGCCATTTCGTCGCGGAAGATGAAGTCCGCCTGACGGAGAATGTCGAGCTTCTCCTTGGTAAGTTCGCCGAGGCACCTGACGGCGAGACCGGGACCGGGGAACGGCTGACGCATGACGAGGTTCTCGGGAATTCCGAGTTCCTTTCCGACTTTGCGCACTTCGTCCTTGTAGAGATACTTGACCGGTTCGACGAGCCCCTCGAAACCGAGATCTTCGGGAAGCCCGCCCACGTTGTGGTGCGCCTTAACGGCCTTGTGGCCGCCGATGCCGGATTCGATGATATCGGGATAGATGGTGCCCTGTCCGAGAAATTCGATCTTGCCGAGCTTTTTCGCCTCTTCCTGGAAAACGGTGACGAATTCGCCGCCGATGATCTTGCGCTTCCGCTCGGGATCGGTGACTCCGGCGGTCTTGGCCAGAAAGCGCTTTTCCGCGTCGATCTGGATGAGGTTGATGCCGAACTTGCCCTTGAAAACCTTTTTGATTTCCTTCGCTTCGTTGAGCCGCATGCAGCCGTGGTCGACGAATACGCAGGTAAGCTGTTTGCCGATCGCCTTCTGCAGCAGCACGGCGCAGACGGAGGAATCGACGCCGCCGGACATGGCGAGCAGAACTTTCCTGTCGCCGACCTGTCTGCGGATCTCTTCGATCTCGTTCTTTATGTATCTCTTGGCGTTGAACGCCTTGCCGATCTTGGCGATGCGTTCTTTTTCGACTTTGGGTATTGCCATAACGGCTCCTTTTGTTTGATTGAGAATGTCAAATCCTTATCTGCGGATCTCCGCGAGAAACTCATCGCGCCGGGCTTCCATGATTTCCGCCGTGCGCCCTTCGAGATTGAGGCGCACGAGAGGCTCGGTGTTGGACATCCGGACGTTGGCCCAGTATCCTTCGCTCTCCCACGCGTCGACCGACACGCCGTCGAGTTCGAACACCTTGGCCTTGCCTTCGTACTTCGCCTTGATCGCCGCGAGAATCTCCGCCGGCGGAACCGAAGTTTCGGTATTGATCTCACCCGACTGCGAATACTTGGCCATGGGCGCGACAAGTTCGGAGAGAGGCTTGCCGGACGCGGCGACTATCGAAGCGAGCGCCAGCGTCGCCATCGCCGAAGATTCGGCGGTGAAGTTCGCCTTGAAATAGTAGTGGCCGGAAAGTTCGCCCGCGAAAACGGCGTCATTCGCGCGCATCTGCTCCTTGATGAAGGAGTGTCCGACGCGCGACATCATCGGTCTGCCGCCGGCTTCGAGAATCGTCTCTTCGCAAACCTTCGACGAGCGGAGATCGTAGAAGCACGCCGCGCCGGGGTTGTCCGCGAGCAGGCTTCTGGAAATGAGCGCGGTCACGAAATCCATCGGAATGACGCCCCCCTTCTCGTCGAGAAATCCCGCGCGGTCGGCATCGCCGTCGTAAGCGACGCCGAAAGCGTACTTGCCGGGATTGGCGCGCATAAGCTCCTGCAGATCCTTGAGCGTCTCGCGGTGCAGGGGGTTGGCGTCATGGTTCGGAAAATCGCCGTCGTATTCGCCGTAGAGCGAATCCCAGGTAAGGCCCGTACCTTCGAGCGCGCAGCTCTCGGCTATTCCCATGCCGTTGGCGAAATCGAGCGCAAGATGCAACGGACGAGAGAGCTTCGTGAAGGAACGCACATGTTCGGCGTATGCCTTGGAGACGTCGACCTTCGTGATTTCCCCGACGCCGGCGGGCGGATCAAACTCGTTTACGCCCTCGAAAATCTTTTCGATATCCCTGATGCCCGTCGCGCCGGAGATCGGCACGGCGCCGGCGCGGCAGAGCTTGCAGCCGTTCCATTCGCGGGTGTTGTGCGAGGCGGTGATCATGACCGAACCGTCGACGCCGAGCGTGCCGTTGGCGAAGTAGCTCATCGGCGTGGAGGCGAGCCCCAGGTCGATCACGTCGACGCCCTCGTCGACGAGCCCCTTGGCGAACGCCTGAAAGAGCGACGGCGACGATTTGCGGCAGTCGCGCGCGACCGCCACCTTGGACGGACGCAGGAACTGCGCGTAGGCGCGGGCGATGCGGTAGAAAATCCCCTCATCGACATCTTTGCCGTAGATGCCGCGGATATCGTATGCCTTGAAGATTCCCATTGCGGACTCCTTGCCTTTGCCGGGATCAGCCGAAGAACGCCTTGTAGAGCGCCTTGACCGCGGCGTCGCGGTCCTGCGAACGGATGGCGATCATGAACGAAACCTCGGACGAACCCTGGTTGACCATCGACATCGAGATGCCGGCCGAAGCGAGCGCGAGACAGGCCTTGGCGAGCATGCCCGGAGTGTAGCACATTCCCTCGCCCACGACCATGAGCATCGTAAGATCGCGCTCGACCGTCACGAAATCGGGGTTGAGTTCGCGCTTGATCGCACCGACAATCTTGTGCTCGCGCTCCTTGGGAAGGAACTGCTCCTTGACGACGACGCACTGCGAATCTACTCCCGAAGGCATATGCTCGTAGGAGATCCCTTCCTCTTCCAGCACCTGCAGAAGACGGCGGCCGAAGCCGATCTCGCGGTTCATGAGATACTTCTCGACGACGATGTTGACGAAGCCGTCGGCCGAGGCGATGCCCACGACCGTTCCGGGAACAACGCGGCGCGACTGCTGGATCATCGTGCCGGGCTCGGAAGGATGGTTGGTGTTGCGGATGTTGATCGGGATGCGCGCGCGCACGGCCGGAATGACCGCGTCGTCGTTGAAGACGCCGAAGCCGGCGTAGGCGAGCTCGCGCATTTCGCGGTAGGTCATCGTGGGGATGCCCTCGCCGTCCTTCACCTCCTCGACGATGCGCGGATCGCAGGGATAGACGGAATCGACGTCGGTGAAGTTCTCGTAGACGTCGGCGCAGACGGCCGCGGCGAGAATGGAGCCGGTGATGTCGCTGCCGCCGCGCGGAAAGGTCGCGACCTTGCCCTCCTTCGTGTAGCCGAAGAAACCGGGATAGACGACGATTCCGTCGAAATTCGAGAACGCGCGCGAAAGCGTGGTGTAGCTGTCGGGATCGAGCGTCGCGTCGCCGAAGTCGCCCTTGAGCACCATGCCGGTATCCTTGGGATTGGCGTAACGCGCTTTCTTGCCGCGCTTTTCGAACGCGACGGCGACGAGCTTGGCGTTGTTGTCTTCGCCGGCCGCCTTCAGAAGATCCATAAACTCGGGCTTGCTCAGATCCGCGACTTTGGCCACGCGGTCTTCAAGGTCTTTGCGGATGCGCTCTGTAATCTCATCTCCGAGATCGAGGTCGCAGGCGATCTCCGCATAACGCTCGACCACGGCGTTGAGTTGAAGCGAGCAATCTCCGCCCGTTGAGGCGGCATCGGCGAGCGAGATCAGAAGATCCGTCACCTTCGTGTCGCCGGAATCGCGCTTTCCGGGAGCGGAAACGACCACAATGCGTCTTGCAGGATCTGCAAGAACGATGTCCATCACTTTGTTGAGCTGTTCTGCATTGGCGAGCGACGAGCCGCCGAATTTGCAAACTTTCATAGTTTCTTTCTTCCTCTTTGAACAGCCGTAAATTATACCAAATCCGCTGAACCGCGGATTACAAAATCTTCCTGCCGACTCTTCTTTCAGCGCACGAAGATATCCATTCCGGGGAACACTATTTTCAGCAGATTGCCGTCGACCGAAACGCGTTTGCGCCCGGAGAGACATTTCCACCGCGGATTTCCGGAAATGCCGCCGGCGGCGGAAAACACCGTCGACGAACACCCGGAAGGCTTCGCGGCGGAACTTGCGCGAAGGAACATCTCACCGTCGGGAAGCGTCAA
>JAFVZE010000185.1 GCA_017508315.1 Kiritimatiellia bacterium
CGCTGAAGACGATCGTGCCGCGCGCTCCGCCTTCCGGAATACGCACGACTCCGCGGCCGTCGCAGGGATAGATCATGTTAATTGAAGGCTGCACATACTTCCCTTTCGCGTTACGGACGAAGACGTTGACGCGGGCGCTCGCATTCGGCTCTGCATCGAAGGCAATGCCGTAATATTCGCCGCCCTTTACGTTTTTGAGCGAAACGGTCTTATAGCCGTTGGAGACCGACACCGAATCCGTCTCGGCAAGATTCACAAGCTGCCCCTTCGCCGAGAGCTCCGCAACCTTGCGGTCATAGAAAGCGACGGGATTTTTGACCCACTCCATAACTTCAAAGAGTCCCGGCAGCGCCTCCGGCAAGGTCGTATCAAGGATACGCGGATCGCCGCGCTTCCAGTTTTTAGCGCGCTTGACCCAAGGATGGGTCTCAGTCCAGAACCATACATAGCCGCCGGAAACGTCGCTCGCCTGAATAAGGTCGCGCCTTAGCGTCTCAAGCCGGGAGCCTTCAGTCGGGGCCTTGTACCAGTTTGAACCTTCCCTGCTCGTATACATCGCGGTGTAGATGGGCGGAGCGTAGCGCACCTGCCGGCGGTACTTGTCCAGATTCTCCGGCGCGACGAGCTGCGGATAGAGCGAATGGAACATATACGCGCCGTTGCGGAAGCCGTTCTTCGCCGCCGTATGATGGTAGCCGTCCTCGTCGCCGTCGGTTATGACCGCGCCGGGGGGAAGAACATCGAGAATGCCGTTCAGAAACGCCGGCCAGAGATTCTCGTCGGCGCGGCACATGGCCGTTACATCGGCGCGGTCGTATTTCGTGTAATGCTCAAGATGGGAGAAGAACCAGAAGAAATGGAGCGTAATATCCGGATATTCCTCGAAGACCGGCGCGAAAAGTTCGCGTCCGCGGCGGCGCACGATTTCGCAAAGCTCATCGTACGGCGCTTCACCGGCGCGGCGGGAGAACTGCTTGAGTTTGCGGTAATCCTCGGGGTCGATCTTCATGCCTTTAAGTCCGCTCTCTTTGGCGACCCACGCGACCGTGCGCATCGACTCGGCAAGCCGCGCCCACTCGGCGTCGTCCGTCCAGTCGATACGGCGCTCGTACGGCGCGGTGAGCGAACTTAAAAACGAATGGCGCATGGAACGATGCTTGGCAAGCTCCCTAAGATGCGGAATCTGTTTCGCGAACGCCTCCTTGGGCCACGCCGGATCGTGCATGAAGTTGTAGTAGTTAAGGCGCACTCGCTTGCCGTCAATGACGGCGCTCGATCTGAGGTTGATGCCAACGCCGTCAAGCGGAGTCTTGTCGAATGCGTCGGCGTAGCGCAAGAGCACTTCGGGGCTGTCGCTGTTGAATTCCCAGGCGAAAGCGATGAACTTAGTCCGCTCGGCGCTCGGGAATGCATCTGCAAAAAGCGCAAGCGTTGCGACGACGGAAAACAGAACTCCTGCGGGCGTTTTCATACTGAACTTCATTTCACTTGATTTCAACAAACTTCACATTGGAATAGACCGTCTTGCCGCCGGGAGCGTTCTTGGCACCGAATACGAGAGTCGCACTCGCGCTTCCTTCCGGCGCACGGACGATGCCGCGCTTTTTGTCGGCGTAGACGAAATTGGCGGTAGGCGCAAGTTCCTTGCCCTTGTCGTCGGAGAAAAAGACGTTGAATCGCGGCGGACATCCCTTCACGTCAAAGGAAACGGCGTACCACGCGCCGCCCTTCACGGCGGAAACAGAATTGGTCACAAAAGCGTTGAATATCCCCAGACGCTCCCAATCGCGGAACGGCTTGGAGGCGACCTTCAGATTTTCATCGGTCACGACCACCTCGGCGCAAGGAGCGAGATTGGTTTCGCTGCCGTCGAGCGCGGCAAGTTCGCGCTCGCAAAGCGCGTCACGATCCCGAGCCCATTCCATCGAGCGGAAAAGTCCGGGCAGTTCATCGGCCCATGTCGTATCGCGGATGCGGTGATCGCCCTTTCGCCAGCCTTTGCGGTGCTTGACCCAGGTATGCTTTTCGCCCCAGAACCAGATGTAGCCGCCGCAGACGTCGGCCGCCTGTTGAAGATCAAGGCGCAAAGTCTCAAGCCGCGATCCGTTCGTCGGAGCCTTGTACCAGCTCGCGCCCTTCGGATTTACGTACATTTCCATGTAGACGGGCGGCACGAAGCGCACCTGGCGGCGGTATTTTTCAAGATTCTCCGGCGCGACAAGCTTCGGGTAGACATGATGGAAAAGATAAGCGCCGTTGCGGAAACCGTTCTTTGACGCCAAAAACCAGTATCCCTGCTCGTCGCCG
>JAFVZE010000186.1 GCA_017508315.1 Kiritimatiellia bacterium
GGATCACGCAGGACATAGGCGGCGATATCGATGTACACATAAATGCCGGTGCGCTTGCAGGCGAAGAGGAAATAGTCGCGCTCGTCCATTTCGTCCTCGCGCAGAATGCCGCGCCCCTTGTAGGAGGCGATATCGAACGCCCCGTCGAGAAGTCCGTGCGGACGGACGAAGTTCATCCCCATGCGGCGAGTCTGCGCCACGAATTCGTCGATTCTCGCCCGGCGTTCCGCGACAGTTTTGCACCCGTCGAAAATCCGGTGGTACGAGATGTTCCCCTCCACCGCACCGTACAGCCGCACCTTCTCGTCGCTCCGCTTCTCGAAGCGGAGCGAACCGTCTGCCGCCGGCTTCGCCCAGCCGTACCGTCCGGCCGGACCCTCGCCGACTAGCGCGCTCAAGTCGAGCGCCGTGCCGGGGCGCACCGCGATATCTTCCATGGAAGTTTCGCGCCAGCCGTCGCGTCCGGCCACATTGGTTACGGTAGGCCCGTTGAACACGAACGGCTTCGGCGCGGCCTCTGCCACGGTGACGCATGCGGCAAGCGCCGCGGCGGCAAACAGAAAATCTTTTCTCTTATGCATTTTCATCTTCCTTTCATCGCGCCTCGTCTTCGGTGCGCAACATTATACGGTCACTTGAACCTGAACACGCAGGACGCTCCGCGATTTGCGGCGACAATGTCATCCCACTCCGGCGGACGCGTCTTTACGCCCTCTCCCCAACCGACAGGCCGCGCAAAGAAGAAGTCGTTCTGCCGCAGCGTCACCGTCGCCTTGTCGGGTTCCGTCCGAAATTCAGCCCAGCCGATATCCCCCCAATAGCCGAGCGACGGAAGTGACACCGTGCGCAGGACCCGTTGCGCCCCGCCCCAGCCGTAGCCGGCGGCGTATCCGGCGCTCCAGCGGTGGACATGGCCGAAAACATATCCTTTGACGGCAGACATCCGCGCCAGCTGGCCATGAAGCGAATACCGGCCCAGCTTCAATTCGTATCCGCCGTGGTGCGCCCCGATGAGAACCGGACGCGACCGGCGCGGCAGCTCGGCCTTCAGCCATTCCTGCTGCGCGTCGGAGAGACGTCCGCCGCCCGTACCGCCTTCCGATCTGTCATTGAGCGAATCGAGCATCACAAAGTCGCAATGCGCAAGACGCGTCACCGACACTGCGGCCCCGGGGACAGGCGACGACTTTGCCTGTTCAGGAAAGAGTTCGAAGAAATAGTCGTGTCGGTCATGGTTGCCCAGCCCCATCACAATCTCAATGCCCGCATCGCGCAGCGGACGGATCAGTTCGATCGCCCGGACGTAATCTTCGCGTTTGCCGTGGAAACGCGCAAGATCGCCGAAGAAGAAAATCCGTCTTGGCAGCGGCGTCATCCGCAGAACATCAGCAACGAACGCCTGGAGACGCTCGGTCGTGTACGCATATTCCGGTTCGCTTCCGCTCACATGCACGTCGGAGGCGAAAATCGACAGTGTCTCATCAAAATCCGCCGCTACACCCGTGAACAACGACCGGCAGCCGCCGCAGGCCGCAGCCGTTGCGATACCAAGGAACCGTCTGCGTGTGAAATTTTTCACATTCATAAGCTCTGAGCCCGCTTCGCTCCCTTCGCCGACCCTTCAGCGAAATACGATTGTCGTCCCGGTGATGCGCCTCACGGTAATTCCCTTGTTGCCGACGTTCATCTTCCAAAAAGCAGGCAATTCGGAGAGAGTCACAGAACCCGCGCACGTAAGAGATGTTGCGGTGAACAGACGATTTACGGTCTCCGCATCCAGGTCTGCCACATCGCCGTCGAACACGATCTCCGCACCGTCCGCAAGCGTAATCGGACCGTCAACGGCAAGACACTCGCCTTTCTTCGTCGGAAGCCTAAGCTTCTCAGCAACCGTCAGCGAGCCGCCGACCTTGACGGTCCCCGCCCCCGAGAGTTCAGGAACCGTGATATTATGATTTTTGAGGTCGATCGTCGCCCCTTCCGCGACCCTGAGCGACGACCCTTCAGGCAATCCGGCGGCATTGTTCACGATAAGCGAGCCTTCTTCGACAGCCGTCGGACCGTGATAGGTGTTGGCGACATCAAAGGAGTACGAACCCGGACCCGTCTTGGTGAATCCCGCACCCGTCTCCGGCGCATCCGCAAGCGTAACGGCGCAGGAAAGCGGCGCGAGACGGTTCCCCTCCGCCGTTGAAATCGTCGCGGTCGTATTCTCGTCGTATCCCGTGCCGGGGGCAACCACTTTTATGCCTGTTACACGCCGCGTATTCTTGTCAAAGAGCGCAACGGCCGCCGCCCCCTTTCCCGTGCCGTGAATGCGCACGAGAGGCGGCGCGATGTAAAGCCCCTGATGCTCGGTTTCGAATGCCGCATCGGTCGGAAGCGCAACAGCGCGGACGATTTTTCCGGTCGAAGCCGTCAACGGCATCTTCCATGTGAAACTGCCGCTTGCCTCCGTATTGAGCGTCATGCCGCCCGCATGAACCATCACGGCATCCGGCAGCGTGGCACCGCTGCTCCATACCGTTGTCGAGGAAGGCTGAAGGACGCCGCCGTCGACACTGACCAGAAAATCGGCACCGGGTACCGGAGTCTCCGTACTGTAGCGCACGACTTTTTTCGCTCTGAACACGGCACCTGCGTTGACCGCAAGAATACCGGTAAACGGGCATCGCGCAACATGATAGAGCGTATTATCCGCCAAATCGCACCTCGTTCCCGTTCCCTCGATTGCGACAAGCGCATAGCCGTTCGTGACATCGGTATTTCCCATTGCCACCGTATTAGAAAGCGTATTCGTCGCCCCTCCCATCTGCCAATAGACGCCCGCTCCGGCGTTTTTCGCGGTACTGTAATTACGTGCAAGCGTGATTTTTTGGGAAAATGACGACTTGCCTCCGTTGAAATACATCGCACCATATCCGAAGCCACCCAGATAGACCTCTTTCTCGACCGAAAAAATGCCGCCGTCATTCAGATAGAAGCCGTGCCCTGTTCCGAAAGAGCCGCCCAGCGTTACGGTACTCGTCGGCGCACGGAATACGCCACCTTTCTGATACACGGCGCCGCTCGCGCCTTGATAGTTATCAGAGGTAGCCCCACCGGCGCGGAAACAATTCGTGACAATGCTGTCGACCATTTCAACAATACCGACAGAATAATTGTTTCCGGCATAAATCGTACTTGCACCGCTCCAGACGGAATTTGTGATATAAAGCGTCTGCGGAATGGCGCGTGTGCCGCTCAAATACGTCACATTCGGGTGGTGAAACCACTTGACATCAACCACTTCAACACGCCCTGTCGTCCCCTGATCATGCTTATCCCACTTATAACCGATCGGCCCCGGGATCGACACCTCCTCTGCCCCCGAAAAACGCGTCAACCCCTTTTGCGGGAGAAACGTCTGGTCAGCCGTTGTCACCTGTCTGAAATTCCCGAGAAACTCCACTTTCGCATTTTCAATATTCGAACTGGGTTTTGCAACCGTGTAAGTTCCAGAACCAAGATCCACGTCTCCGTGAAAGCGGGTAATGCCGCTTACCGCCTTTATGCCGCCTCCGTCCACGGCGGTGACGGGGCCTTCGAAATTCCATGTCGCATTCGTATACGAGTGCGCAAGCGTCAATATGCCGCCTGTGATCTCGACAGGACCGGAGAGACACACCAATGCGCGGTTAGCCGTCTCTTCAGACCTGGAGTTGAATGTCGCCGTCCCCTCGACTTTCACATTCCATGGACATTTCGGACCCCAGGATACCGGATACATATTAAACGCTGTTCCGGCCATGAACGTCAGGATGTTTTCAGCGCTGCCGCGAGTAAATGCCACTTGCTGAACCTGCAGCGTACCTTCCTCGATGACAATCTTTCCGTATGACCCGTCCCGATCCAAATTGGACGAAACCACACCGGTTTTATATGCATCCCAGTTTCCTGCGCCGATCTTGGTGAGCGTACAGCCGTTGAGCGACACCGCGCCTGGATTGTGGGAGATTTTGAAATTGATGGTGGCATCCCCCGTGAGCGTCATCGGCGGCTGCTCTGCGGCGCGCATCGACGTCCCGGATGATCTCACGAAAGCGCCGTTCCCGTTCACACCGGCTCCTTCGATCGAAATCGACTCGAACGAAAGCATTCCTGCCGCCCCCCATGCCTCGCCACCGCCGGCCGATTCGAACGTCGCACCATTCAAGACGACAAGTTTCGGTTTGCCTGAATGCGCCATCGGCGCCGCCGTCAACGTTCCCTCTTCGATCCTCAGCTCGCCGGTAAACGTATTCGCGCCGGTGAGCGTCAATGCACCCGTGCCTTTCTTTACGACCGTGATACCGTCGCCGGCTATTGCACCTGCGTACGTTTCCGCCGCGCCTTCCGCAACGGTGAACGTCATATTGCCCTGATCATCGACCTGAGGCTCGACTGCTGCAATTGCGGCAAAGCCGCAGAGAGCAGCACATGCAACGATTATCATTTTTTTTTTCATTTTGAACCTCCTTTGGTTAAATGGATTGTCGTTCATTACAATGTCAGCCCAAGTTCCTTCAGTTTTGAGGTATCGACCTCAGCACTTGCCGGATCAACGTCCTTGCCCCGCATCTTTTCCGCCGAGACGTGCGCCGACTTAAGATGCCGCACCGAAAGCGACCGCTTGAACCGTTCCTTTGAAACGTTCTCCTTAGGCATGAACGTGATTGTGCGCGGACGACCCGGCAGAAGCGTGAAGGAATTATCCGAGAACTCCCCGCGCACGCCGGTTGCGTTGAGCCAGACGAAGAACGCCGGATAATCCGTCGACACCTCCAGCTCAAAGACGTTCTTTCCGTCCATAAGACGCTCCCTGACGTTTGAAAGCGTCACCTTTGCCGCCGCAATCGCGCAATCCTTGAACGGTGCCGAGAACCAGACGTTTTCCGCCTCGCCGAAA
>JAFVZE010000187.1 GCA_017508315.1 Kiritimatiellia bacterium
CCCGCCAATCCCAGAAAGCGGAACTTTTTCCAGTCCGCCGTCTCAAATACGCCGGCGTCGTTTTTGACGTAGAATCGTGCAGGATTGGTCGGATCGACGGCAAATTCACCTGACTGCTCCAGAACTTCCTTGCGCCATAAATCGCCGCCATCGTCAGTCACGTAACGCGATGCGCCGTTTATGACAAAGGCTTTACGCCTGTCATCCGGATCCACCCATACTCCCGAGTATTGTCCATCGGCGAGTTCCGGAAGTCCACACGCTGCCCCGTAGCGCGAACTCCAGGTACGTCCGCCGTCATGACTGAAAGCAATTCCGTTATTGCGCCCTCTCTGCCCGGTTGTAAGATAGATTCCTCCATCACTGCTGAACGCCGCCGCCACTCCGCCGCACCATGCGTTGACTCCACCTTTCGCATAACGCCAGCTTTTAAATTCATCATCGGAAATCCAGCCGCGTCCCGCATCCATAGCCTGGACTATCGACTGTCCGCGCCTGTAGGGGTTGAAGGTTATCGAGCGGGAACACCAGCCGTTCCAGCCTCTTCCGCGCCAGCTGTCCGGACGCGACGGATCCGGACGATAAGCCGTTACATCCTTCCAAGTACGTCCGCCGTCAACGGTTTTAAGCACATATTCAGTATTATACGCATACGCCGTATCTCTTTCAAGCGGCGAAGCGGCGATACGGCAGCTCGGTCCCGCATAACACGCGGTTTCGATATTTCCCTTTGAACACCCGAGACGCCAACTCTTACCTTCATCTTCACTTACCCAGATTCCGGAACTACGCCACCCCATGTCGCTCACATACAGCCGATGCGGAGGAATCGGTGATACCTCAATATCGGAAAAACGAGTGACGTAATTCGCGCCGCCGTCCGCCGTCTTGACGATTGTTGCATCAACCGGCTTAAAGGAACGTCCCGCATCCGTACTTTTCCATATGGAATCGGGCGCACGACGGGGACCTGATGATTTATCGGCGGCAATCACCGCCCAGAGTATATCCGGATCGGCCGGATGGGTCGTTACACTCTTGACGGTCCCCGGCAGTCCTGACAGTTCCCGCCGGCACCAAGACAATCCTCCGTCCGTCGAAACAAACCAACCGGCATCCTCGGCAAAAACATTCGCCCACCGCTTTCCGTCCGTACCATTCCGCCCCGCGTCGCCAAAGGTCCCGGAACGATTTGCCGGCGGCGGACTCCACCATGCCTTTACAATGTTCGCGCCTTTTACGGCATCGGCGGCAAACCCCTCTTTGGTTATCGTTCCATTGCGCCTCCAGCTTTCGCCGCCGTCGTCACTTATCCATATCGCTCCCAATGTTTCACATTTCGCGAAGCTTCCCCAACGTCGGGAAGATCCGCCAAAAGCCAAAAGCCGCCGGGGCGAACTTCTGTCGACAAGGATTTTTTCAATCAGGGCTGTATACTTCCAACGGCACGGCTTAGGCATCCCTTCCCGGCGCGATTCCCATGTGCGTCCGCCGTCGCGACTGACCATCGGTCCCGCGCAGGAACCAATCCACACCTCATTGGTACGAAACGGATGAAACGTCGGTGTCGCCATCTCGTAAGTAGGAAGACCCAGCCCCGGCGCCCAACTTTCCCCGCCGTCGAATGAAGCGGCGGTCCCGAGCATATCTCCACCGGAAACCAGATGCCTCGAATCATGCGGCGAAACCGCCACAGATACGATCGCACCCCCGCACCCCGGCTCGCGGAGAGGAGTCC
>JAFVZE010000025.1 GCA_017508315.1 Kiritimatiellia bacterium
ATGCGGCAAATTCTGAAAGTAAACGCACGTCCCCTCCCCGGGGAGGGGAAGAGAGGAAATCTCCCTCCCATCAGTATTAGCCAATAATTACGAGTACTAAACGAACGTAATTCGTTTGTTTACTTTTGGAAGTCACAAAAACTTTAAAAATGGGTAAACTCCAGGCTCGGTACTATTGACCCGGCCGCGCCGATATTGTACAATGCGGGATAATGCGGAGCCGGTCGGCCGGTGACGGTGTAAAGATAAACAACAAAGAAATATAAGTGCATGAAGAAAATCAAGCTCGGGTTGTTCGGAAGGATATTGGCGGCGATCGCTCTCGGAGTGGCTCTCGGGTTCATCTTGCCGGATGTCGGCGTGCGCGTCCTCAAGACGTTCAACGTCCTGTTTTCGCAGATCCTGAAATTCATTGTGCCGATGCTGATTCTCGGGCTCGTCACGCCGGCCATCTCCGATGTCGGACGGGGCGCCGGGAAGATGCTTCTGGCGGTTATTGCGCTTTCGTACGTTTCGACGATCGCCGCCGGTTTCTTCGCCTACGGCTGCTCGTTTGAACTGATGCCGCTTTACATCGAAAAAGGCAGTATCGCCAGCGCCGGAACGGGAGAGACGTTCAAAGCGTTTTTCGAACTTAAGATTCCGCCGCTTTGCGACGTGCTGACGGCTCTGGCGATCGCGTTCATGGTCGGAATGGGGGTCGCCGTCACCAAGTCCGACGCCTTGAAGCGGGTTACGGACGAATTCGGCGAAGTCGTGAAGCTTACGATCATGCGCGTTATCATCCCGGGACTTCCGATCTACATTCTTACGATGATCTGCGAGCTCACCGCCTCGGGCAAGCTAGTGGCGATGGCGGGAACTCTCTTCAAGGTGATCGGCACGGGCTGGGTGCTGACGGTTGTGTTTCTGGTCATTCTCTATACGGTGTGCTGCGCCGTCGCCGGACGCAATCCGTTTCTGACGCTTTGGCGGATGCTTCCGGCATACCTTACCGGGCTTTCGATTTCGTCGTCTTCGGCGGTGATTCCCGTAACGCTCGAGTGCTGCCGCAAAAACGGCATCTCCGACGATGTGCGCAATTTCGTGATTCCCCTCTGCGCCAACGTCCACATGGTCGGCAGCGCGACGAAGCTCCTGTCGGGGGCGGTTGCGATATCGCTCATCTACGACCAGTCGCTGACATTTGCGCAAATCGTCAATTTCACTCTTATGATGGGGATTGCGGCGGTAGCGGCGCCGGGGGTCATGTGCGGCGTTCTGATGGCGAGCGTCGGTCTTGTCGAATCGATTCTCGGCTTCAACGCCGAACAGATCGCGCTGCTCATCACGTTCTACAGCGCGCTCGACGGCTACGGACCCGCCGCTAACGTCACGGGCGACGGTGCGATCGCCGTCATCATCGACCGGTTTTTCGGCACGGGGCGCAAGGCGGCCTGAGAAAGAATTAAAGAACAGGAGAATTCTGATATGGCAGGAGCATCTTTTGAAGTAAGCGATTTCGGCATCACCAAATACGGCGAGAAAGCGAGCAGGATCACGCTTCGCGGCGCCGGCGGGACGGTGATGGAAGTGAGCGACTACGGCGGCAAGATCATCAAAATCTTCACCGCCGACCGCGACGGGAAAATGAAAGACGTGGTCGTCGGCTTTGACGATCCTTCGGGCTGGGACGACGGCGATCCCTACTGGGGCTGCATCATCGGCCGCTACGCCAACCGCATCGCCAACGGAAAGTTCACGCTCGGCGGCGTCGAATATTCCGTTCCGACCAACAACGCTCCCGGCGGCATCCCCTGCGGACTGCACGGCGGCACGCGCGGTTGGGACGCGTATGTATGGGCGGCCGAGCCGTTCGTCGACGGCGACAAGGTGGGCGTCGTATTCTCGCGCACTTCGCCCGACGGTGAAAACGGCTTCCCCGGAACGGTGGAGGCGAAAGTCACCTACACGCTCGGCGCGGACAATGTCTGGCGCGTCGATTACGAGGCGAGGAGCGACAAGGATACGCCGCTCAACATGACGCAGCATGTCTATTTCAACTTCAAAGGCGAATCGGGCGGCACAATCGAGGACCACAATCTCAAGATCGCCGCGTCGAATTTCCTGCCGACCGACAAGGGGCAGATCCCGACCGGCGAGGTGCGTCCGGTCGCCGGAGGTCCGTTCGACTTCCGCGGCGGCATGCGCATCGGCAAGCGCATCAACGAGCCGGACGGGCAGCTTGAGACCGGCAAAGGCTACGACCACTGCTGGGTGCTCGACGAATCGCCGGGCGCTCCGGCGGCGGTCCGCTACGCCGCCACGCTCGAATGTCCTTTGAACGGCCGCAAAGTCGACGTCTACACGAGCGAAACGTGCGTGCAGGTCTACACCGCCAACTGGGCGAGTTACGATCAGACGGCGAAGGGCG
>JAFVZE010000026.1 GCA_017508315.1 Kiritimatiellia bacterium
ACCAGAGCGCGCAACTTCGAGCGCAGCTTCTACGACGGTACGCCGGTCGATGCGCTGAGACTTTTCCGCAAGTCGGTGCTGGAGGATGCGGGCGGTTACGATGAAAGTCTCATCGCCGGGGGTGAAGACTGGGATCTTGACAACCGGGTGCTGGCGCTCAAGGTTAAGTGCGAGGTTCTGAAGACCGCGCTTGTCCATAACGAAAAGTCGCTCACGGTGCGAAGACTGCTTGCAAAGAAGGCGTATTATTCCAAGACGATCGGGCGGTACCGCGCGAAATGGCCGGGACATCCGGCGGTCAAGAAGCAGTTTTCCGTCTATTACCGTTTTGTCGGGGTTTTCGTCGAAAACGGAAAGTGGAAAAAACTCGTACGCCACCCGATACTGGCGGCGGTCATGTATTTCGAGCGCTTCGCCGTGGCGGTGACGTATCTTCTCCGCAGATGAACTGCAATATGAGTCCGGCGGAATTCATCGACGATCCGAACTGGGCGCGGTTCATCCCGGAGGCGGAAGAACCCGTAAAAAGCCGGAGTCTGCCCGCCCACGAGGATTGCGCCGCGATCGACGCCGATCTCGCCGTCGGTCATCTCAAAGCCGGCGGCACGCTCGGTTCGATGCGCGGTTATGAGGAGCGGCAGGGTCAGATGGATATGCTTCACGCCGTGGCGCGCGCTTTCAACGGCCGCGAGCATCTGATGGTGGAGGCCGGAACGGGCGTCGGCAAGTCGCTCGCCTATCTGATTCCGTCGATTCTATGGGCGCACGTCAACGACACTCCCGTCGTGATCGCCACCGCCACGCGCAATCTCCAGTCGCAGCTCATGGAGTCGGACATCCCCAAGGCGCTGTCGGTGCTGGGCGGCGAAGCGGGGAAATTCAAGGTCGCGCTGCTCAAAGGGCGCGGCAATTACCTGTGCCTGCGGGCGGTCGACGAGTTTTTCGCCTCCGGATACTGGACTATGACCGAGGAGGAGCAGTCGTTGATGCCCGGGTTTATCGAATATCTGAAAACCACCCGCGACGGCGATCTCGACCGTTATGAAGGGGTGGCGCGGCATCTGCTCACCTGCCCCGGAGAGGAATGCGGCGCCCGCCGGTGCAAGTTTCGTTCCAAATGCTTTATCCGCAAGGCGCGGCGCAACGCCGCCGACGCGCATCTTGTGGTCGCCAACCATGCGCTGGTGCTGGCGGAGGCCACTTCTCCCGCCGGCGGCATACTTCCGAACTACGGACGGCTGGTCGTGGATGAAGCGCACAATCTCGAGTCGACGGCGACGGAATATTTGAGCCGCGAGTTTTCGCTGCCGGCGCTCGCTCGCATACTGAGCCGGATATCCCGCGGAAGCAAGGGGCGGCGCATACGCGCCGGCGGACTTCTCGCCGGCGTCGAACGCCAGCTCCAGAAGGGTGCCGTCGCCGGGGAGGCGCTTTCCGGAGCGCTGGCGCGTCTTGCCGCTCAGGTGCCGTCGCTTGTCTCCGCCGCCGTGGGTGCGGCGAATGCGCTGTCGCGCACGGCGGAACGGCTGCTCCGTCCGGCGGCCGGGCGTGAGCTGTGCCGGTACAAAGTCGACGGAGTGCGGATGTTTTCGCTTCATTCGCTTTTCAAACCGTATGAAGAAGGGCAGTGGGACGAAAACGCGCTCAAGGCGGCGCAGAATTCTTTCGAGGCGGCTTTGGCGGGACTGGTGAATCTGCTTTATTCATTGCGCGATGCGCTTGACGGGGCCGATCGCGAAAACGGACGGCTCGGCGAGCTTTCGGTGCAGTCTGGCAGCATCGCCGAGGCGTTGGTATCTTTCGCCAACGATGTGAATTTCGTTCTTTGCGGCGACAAGCCGACGCATGCGTACTGGGCGGAGAAAGCGAAGGGGGACGGGAAAGCCGCGTATCTGCGGCTCGTCGCCGCGCCGCTGTCGGTGGCCGGCGAGCTCCGGCAGATGCTCTACGACGCGAAAGATTCGACGGTGCTGTGCTCGGCCACTTTCCGCGTCGGAAACGATTTCAGATACATGTCCCGGCGTCTCGGGTGCGCGGAACGTTTCCGGGCGCTTGTCGCCGACAGCCCGTTCGACTATTTCCGGCAGGCGCAGGTTCTCTCGCTCGACTGTCTGCCGGATCCGACGGTCGACGGCGAGTCCTATGCCGTTGAGCTCGCGAAGATGGTGCGGCGTCTTGCGGGGATGGTCGGCGGGCGGACGCTGGTACTGTTCACGAGTTATGAGATGATGAATGCGGCGGCCGGATACGCAAGGGACGGACTTCGCGAGGACGGCTTAAGACTGCTGGTTCAGGGAGAGGGGATGTCGCGCGAAGCGATGACCAGAGCGCTGAAAGACGGCGGCGGCATCGTGGTTTTCGGGGCGCAGAGCTTTTGGGAAGGGGTGGACGTGGCCGGCGAGGCGCTTTCCTGCGTGGTGCTTGCGCGGCTTCCGTTCGCGCAGGTCGGCGATCCGGTGGTCGAGGCGCGTTCGGAGAAGATCGACCGCGAGGGAGGAAGTTCCTTCCGCGACTACGCGCTGCCGGAGGCGGTCATAAAATTCCGTCAGGGGTTCGGACGGCTCATACGCACGAAATCCGACCGCGGCGTCGTGGTGGTGACCGATCCGCGCATAGTCACGAAGAACTACGGCGCCGTTTTCCGCAAGTCGATTCCGGCGAGCGTGCATACTTTGAGCGGCGTAGACGAACTGCTCGAGCGTGTGCGAGATTTCATCTCATGTGCGCATTTTCCGGATGCTTTTCAGCCGCATTAAAAAAGTTCAAAAACCCCCTTGCGCGGTCGAGGGGAGTTTTGATATACTATGCACTCGTTCGCCGCAAAGCGGGCTTGATCTTTGAAAAGCGAGAGTTGGAAATTAAAGAGAATTACAACGTAACGAGATAGCGAG
>JAFVZE010000188.1 GCA_017508315.1 Kiritimatiellia bacterium
ATTTGCGCAGGCGGTGAGGGCGCGGAGTCGCTGAGTGAGGAGCGTTGCGTCGTAGCCGTAAGCATGATTTTGTATGCAACCGGTTGTATCTGCCGAGGCATGGCTCGGCACTCGCTTACGCTCGGCGTGTTCGCTTCCCTACGGGTCGCGAACCCCCGCAAGGGGCGGTTATGGCTGAAGAAATCTTTCTTGTCTACGTGCAAAAGGCGTTACGACCGCAACGCGACGAGACCGAAGCGAGCTGCCGCGCACGAACCGACGAAGCATCCGCATTGCTATGAAATCCGCCGTGTTTTGCAAGTCCCGGATTATCACGACAAGAAAGCGAACAGCACTGTAGTACAGAACACTTAACCCGATGAAATAAGGATTATCTCCGCACGAATCTTCAGAAAGACCCGGATAATGATTTGTCGGCGAAATCCAGAATCCACATCCAGTCATGGGCGGACATGCCGTGCGCTTCGCTGCGGCGCACGTAGGCCAGGTTTCGTCCTATCGCAGATGTACAGAATTCAGGCGGAAACTCCCCTTTCGGCAAACCTCCGGCCTTGAGCATTTCCCAGACCGGGCTTGCCGCCTTCATCGCCAGATATTCCCCCTCGGCGTCGTACCAGGGAACGCCGAACCCCTGGACCATGAGCGCGCGCGGCGCCACGCAGGCGAGCAGCATATGTTGATCGAACGTCAGCAGTTTAGCGGGATCGGCGGCATATTTGCAATACGCCTTGCAATACCAGTGGGAAAAGCTACGGCACTCAGTCGAAACGTTTTCGCCGTAATCACGCTTGGCGAGCGGCGCCCCGCCCCCGCCGGTCTGATTGGCGACGCATACCGCGAAGCGTTCGTCGCGCGCGGCCGCGATAAGCGCGGCTTTGCCGAGACGAGAACAGCCGGTCACCACCGATCTCTTCGCGTCTATTTCACCGATGCGCTCGGCAAGATCAAGTCCGCGGCTCAAAGCCCACGCCCACGCTCCGAGCGATGTTATGTCGTCCGTGCGGGAAGGATCGCGCCTGCCCCAGAGTTCAAAAACCCCGGTATACGAAAACGAACCTTGACTAAACGCCGGATCCTTTTCATTCCTTATCGGATCGGGCGAGACTTCGCAATAACACGCGCTCATCACCGCATAACCGCGGGCAATGATCGTACTTAAGGGAAATACGGAATTATTTTCAGTCTTCTGCTGAACGCCACGCGTCGCTTCGCTCGCACGGTTGTTAAAAATATGATGGATTTTCGAATTAGTTTTCCACCCGCTCTGAACAGGAATGTCCGGATCTGCGACAAGTTCATGATTACCGCGATAGTTTAAAAACATTATAACCGGCACTGGCTTCTTTGCATGACGCGGAAACCACACAATCCAATTAATGCAAGGTCCGCTACGGTCAGGCTTAAAATACATCTTATACTGGCGGCGAACGGCAAAACCCGCAAGTGCCGGAGACTTCTCATCAACAAGATCGGTTAGTAAAGTTGTCGGCAAAGGAGGCTCAACTCCATACATTTCTCTTGCAAATATTCCCAGCATCTCGCGCCGACGCTCCGGCCATGTCTTAGCGTCCACCTTGCGTCCGTCGAGAAATTCCAGCGGATCTTCAAGCGTGTATTCGCCGATTTTCGACTTGTCGTAATTCACCTCGCGCACCGCCACCTCGCGGTCG
Organism: Kiritimatiellia bacterium; assembly: GCA_017508315.1. Lineage (GTDB taxonomy): Bacteria > Verrucomicrobiota > Kiritimatiellia > RFP12 > UBA1067 > UBA1067. The sequence continues at coordinate 1,671 of JAFVZE010000188.1, forward strand.
AATACCCGGTCAATCTTAACCGCTTCAACATGAGCGGCCGCAGCTACCGTCAATATCGCGGCATAAATTTTCTTCATTACTTCGCTCCTTACTGTCAGAACGCGTATAATATCATTTTCGTCTTTATGCTGTCATTTCATATCTGAAGGTTTCGCCTTCTCCATGTTCGGCTGGTCGATGACAATCCAGTCGGGGATTTTCCGCCAGGGCACGCACTCCGCGCTCCCGACCGAGACGTTTTTCATGACGATATCCTGCACGTTCTCGATCTTCATCGCGCCTTTGCGGGCGGCTTCAAGCCGGACGTTCTCGATCGTCACCCCCTTCATCGGACACTTCACGTCGGCATCAAGCTCGGCGATGTAATTTGCGCAGCGGCAGGTCACGTTCTTCACGTTGATGTTCCTGACCGGCGTAAATTTGAGCTCATAGTCCGGATACATCGCCCATTCGTAGTAATACTTCGTCCTGAATGTGAAAACCGAACCGGCGCAGGGACCGGCCTTTATATTTTCAATCCATACGTTCTCAATGAATCCGCCGCGCCGGCGGTTGGTTTTGAGCGAGAAAATTCCATACGGATGCTCAATCTCGCAGTCGTACGCCCAAACATCACGAACTCCGCCTGAAAGCTCGGAACCAACGGCTATAACGGAACCCGCAAAAACATACCGGCAGTTACGCAATACGACTCTTTCCGTGGGACGGCGCAACCTCCAGCCGTCGGCATTGCGCCCGGCCTTGAGCACCACGCCGTCGTCCGACTGGTCGAAACGGCAGTTCTCGATAAGTACGTCGCGCGTCATTTCAGCGTCAACGCCGTCGTTGTTGTGCCCGTGCGCATACGTGTCGAGTCCGCGCAGCGTACAGTTCTCACTGTGAAAAAGATGAATCATCCAGAACGGCGATTCCTTGATCCTAAAGCCGTCGAGAAGCACATTGACGCAGCGGTTGAACTGCAGAAGCTGCGGCCGGATGTGCGCGTCTTTGAAGCGCGTCATGTCGCGCGCCGACATCGCCGCATTCGTCGCTCCCCAGTGATAAAGTTCACCTACCGCAGCATACTGCACCGGATCGCGCTTGAACCACTTTCGCCACTCCGCCATGCGAGGCGCGATAAGCCCCGCGCCGGTGATGGCGACATTCGTGCAGCAATAGGCCCGGATGAGCGGCGAGCGGTTCATGCATTCGATCCCCTCGTAGGAAGAACGCACAACCGGATATTTTTCCGGATCGTCCAGAAGATCGAGAACCGCATCCTTCGCCAGATGAAGCTCGCAGTTCGACTTAAGCTGCACGCAGCCGGTCGTCCACTTCCCAGCCGGAACCACCACCCGGCCGCCGCCCGCCGCGGCGCAGGCCGCGAACGCCGCTTCGATCGCGACGGTAGAATCCGTTCCGTCGCTTTTCGCGCCGTAGTCGACGATATTGAAATCGCGGCGCGGAAACTTCGGCACCCAGTTCGAAAACACCCCGAACGGCGCATCGAACGCCTGCATTTCAGGAAGCGCATCGTCACGCAGAA
>JAFVZE010000189.1 GCA_017508315.1 Kiritimatiellia bacterium
CAACGACAAGCGCATGCGATATGCGAAGATCGTGGCGGAAGGCGACGAGCTTCAGGCGGAGCGCGAGCGTCTGCGCATCCAGTGGGCCGCCGATCTCTCGCAGAGCCGCTACCGCAACATGATGTACCAGATCATGCGCAATGACGAACTCCAGCGCTACAACGAGGCGTTCGAGCTTGCCGCCAGGTACACGTTCCTCGCCGCGAAGGCCTACGACTACGAAACAGGCATGCTTCAGAGCGACAGCTCCAACGCGGCGGGATCGGAGTTCATGGAGCAGATCGTGCGCGCGCGTGCGCTCGGGCGCTTCACATCGGACGGCCAGCCTCTCGGCGGCGGATCGACCGGCGACCCGGGACTTGCCGACATTCTTTTCCGCATGGAGGAGAACTGGTCGGTCCTGAGGAGCCGTCTCGGCTTCAACAACGCGCAGAACGATCTTGACGCGTTCTCGCTCCGCCGCGACCTCTGCCGCATCGTGAACAACGACGACGAGGCGTGGAAGACGGCGCTGGCGAACTATTGGGTGGATGACTTGAGGACGCATCCCGCCTTCCAGCAGCTCTGCCAACCGTTCAATCCGATGAAGGCGACGGAGCCCGGTTTCGCGATTCCGTTCCGCACGGTGATCGCTTCGCGCAAGGATCTATTCGGAAACGATCTCGAGGGCGGCTCAACGGCGTATTCGTCGACCTACTTCGCGACGAAGCTGCGCGGTGTGGGCGTCTGGATCGAAGGCGAGAATGCCTCGGCGGCGTTGCCGAAGCGTCCCGAGGTGTACCTTGTACCCACAGGGCTAGATTATATGCGTGTGCCGATTTCATCCGGTTCGGCGTCGTCAGCAACGCGCGCGTGGCAGGTTGTCGATCAGGTGCTTCCCGTCCCGTACGCTCTTGCCGACAGCGACTGGGAGGCGACGGACTGGAGCGCGCTCAAGGATATATACTCCAATGCGTTGTGCGTGCAGAGGCGTCATCCCGCGATCCGCGCCAATGTGGGCGCCTCTTTCGACGAGGCGAGTACGCTCGTGTACAACTCCCGGCTGATCGGCCGTTCCGTCTGGAACAGCGAATGGTGGGTGCTCATCCCGGCGGCATCGCTCAATGCCGATTCGAATACCGGCAAGAACGCCTTCCTTGACAACGTGAAGGACATTCACCTTTACTTGAAGACATACTCGTTCTCGGGTAATTGACGGAGGTAAGAGCCATGAATAAACTTATCCTGTTTTCTGCTGTTTCCGTTGCCGTGACATCGCTCTGGGGCGTGTCGATTCCGCAGTCGCCGGTCGTGACCTACGGCCTGGTGCGGGATGAATACGGCGTGCCGCTCAAATCGGCTTCCGAAGCGGAGGTGCGCCTTGTGCGCGCCGCCGTGCCGGGCGGTACGGTCTATTCGCGCAGTGCCGTCACGGACCAGATGCTGCCGGGCGTCAATTACCGGTTGTCTCTTGAGATCGACAGCGAAGGGCCCGCGCGGCCATACGCCGTCTTAAGCGGCACGGAGATGAAGATTCTCTGCACGGTGGGCGGCGAGGAGGCGGCGCTCGCGCCGGCTTCCGTTTTCGCGACGCCGAAGGCGGGTACGGCGCAGCGCAGGGATTACACCATCGGCAGCGACGCCGATGGTGACGGGTTGCCGGACGCGTGGGAGGAATGGGTGCTCCGTTGTGCCGGAAAGGCGTACGACGCGGCGGCAATCGCCGCGTTTGACCCAAAGGCGGATGCGGACGGCGACGGCATGAACAACCGGGCGGAATTTCTCGCGGGAACGGATCCTTTCCTTGAAACGGAAATGTTTGCGATTACCGCATTTGAACCCGTTGCCGGCACTGACCGGGTGAAGATCCGCTTCACGACGCGTTCAAGCCGCAAATACCACATCGTATTCAGCGAAACGCTCGGAGAGGATGCCGTCTGGGCGCCGGTTCCGACGTCGAAGAGCGTGAATGCGGCGGGGGATTACGAGAAATACGACGGCACCGGGCGTGTGCTGACAATCTATGCGCCGCGCAGTGTCGAGGGGGTGTCGGGCTTCTTCCGGGTGGTCTGCAACTGATGAAGAGGGCCTTGTTCGTCGCATGTCTTTTATCCGCCGCGGTCGCGGCGGCGGATATGTGGACGAATCGCGCGGGGCGCGTCTTTTCGGCGCGTCTTGTCGCGGTTGACGATGCGG
>JAFVZE010000190.1 GCA_017508315.1 Kiritimatiellia bacterium
GCCCGCGCGCATAGCGTAAAGCTCCATCTCGACGTGCAACCCAGCGGGTGCCGCGATATAGACGACATCGACCTGCGGGTCGTCGCAAAGACCCTTCCAGCTGTCATCCTTGCCCTTGTACTCATGCATCGCACCGGGCTTATGATTTTCCTTAAGCCACTTCTTGGCTTCATCCACGGCCTCTGGACGCAAATCGCACAATGCGGCGGTTTCAACCCCCGGGAAAAAGTTAACCCGCCTAACCGCGGCCATTCCACGCTCGCCGATGCCGATAAACCCTACACGGATCTTCTCCATCGGCGGAACGGCGAAATTGGCCATCGACCCTCCGGAAGAGAAATTGACCTTGTCGAGAGCGCAACCGGCCGCGGCCGCGGCTCCCAGCATCCACGCCGTGCCTTTAAGAAAATCCCGTCGGCTTGCGCCGCCATGTACGATGTTCATTTGCTTAGACTCCTTTCGTATTTTTCAGTTATTATTCTTTCAAAAAAGCCTTGCCTGAAGGTTTCGCTTTCTCCATGTTCGGCTGGTCGATGACGATCCAGTCGGGGATTTTCCGCCAGGGCACGCACTCCGCGCTTCCGACCGAGACGTTTTTCATGACGACATCCTGCACGTTCTCGATCTTCATCGCGCCCTTGCGCGCCGCTTCAAGCCGGATATTCTCCAATGTCACTCCCTTCATCGGACACTTCTCGTCCGCGTCAAGGTTGGCGAGGTAGTCCGCCGAGCGGCAAGTCACGTTCTTCACGTTGATGTTCCTGACCGGCGTGAATTTAAGCTCATAGTCCGGGTACATCGCCCATTCATAGTAATACTTCGTACGGAACGTGAACACCGAACCTGCGCAGGGACCCGCCTTTATATTTTCAACCCATACGTTCTCAATAAAGCCACCACGCCGACGATTGGTCTTAAGCGTGAAAATTCCATACGGATGCTCTATCTCGCAGTCGTGCGCCCAAACATCACGAACTCCGCCTGAAAGCTCGGAACCAACGGCGAGAACGGAACCCGCAAAAACATACCGGCAGTTGCGCACCACGACTCTTTCCGTGGGACGATGCAGCCTCCAGGCGTCGGCATTACGCCCGGCCTTGAGCACCACCCCATCGTCAGACTGATCGAAACGGCAGTTCTCGATAAGCACGTCTCTGGTCATTTCAACGTCTACGCCGTCGTTGTTGTGTCCGTGCGCATACGTGTCGAGTCCACGCAGCGTGCAGTTCTCGCTGTGGAAAAGATGAATCATCCAGAACGGCGATTCCTTGATCCTAAAGCCGTCGAGAAGCACATTGACGCAGCGGTTGAACTGCAGAAGCTGCGGCCGGATATGCGCACCCTTAAAACGCGTAATATCCCGTGCCGACATTGCTGCATTTGTCGCTCCCCAATGATAAAGTTCACCTACCGCAGCATACTGCACCGGATCACGCTTAAACCACTTGCGCCACTCACCCATGCGTGGAGCGATAAGCCCCGCACCCGTGATGGCGACATTCGTGCAGCAGTAAGCCCTTATGAGCGGCGAGCGGTTCATGCATTCGATCCCCTCGTAGGAAGAACGCACGAGAGGATACTTTTCCGGATCGTCCAAAAGATCAAGGACTGCATCATTCGCTAAATGCAGTTCACAGTTCGACTTCAATTGCACGCATCCGGTCGTCCACTTTCCGGCCGGAACCACCACCCTGCCGCCGCCCGCCGCGGCGCAGGCCGCGAACGCCGCTTCGATCGCGGCGGTAGAATCCGTTCCGTCGCTTTTCGCGCCGTAGTCGACGATATTGAAATCGCGGCGCGGAAACTTCGGCACCCAGTTCGAAAACACCCCGAACGGCGCATCGAACGCCTGCATTTCAGGAAGCGCATCGTCACGCAGAA
>JAFVZE010000191.1 GCA_017508315.1 Kiritimatiellia bacterium
TCCGCCCCCAAGCCGATCGGGGTTTTCGCCTACAGCGACATCGCCGCCTCGGTGGTCGAGAACGCCTGCCGCACGGCCAGAATCTCGGTCCCCGAGGACGTGTCGATCCTCGGCGTCGACGACGACCCGCACATCTGCGAATGCCAACCGGTTCCGCTTTCCTCGGTGCGGCACGACCACTTCCGCGTCGGCTGGGAGGGGGCCGCCCTGCTTGCGCGGCTGATGAACGGGGAAAAGCCGCCGAAAAAACCGCTGCTCATCCCGCCGCGCGGACTTGCGGTGCGCCGCTCCACCGACGTGACCGCCATCCAGAATCCGCTCGTCCGCTCCGCGATCACCGTCATCCGCGCCGATCCGACGCGGACTCCCTCCTGCGCGGAACTCGCCCGGCAGCTCGGAATTTCCCGCGCGGAACTTTCCGGCACGTTCAAAAAGGAACTGGGCAGATCGCTCTACGCCGAAATCATGAACCAGCGTCTCGCCCTGGCCTGCACGCTCCTGAATGAGACCGACGCGAAACTCGACGCCGTCGCCGCGGAGTCGGGATTCTGCAACGCCTCCTACCTTCTCAACACCTTCAAACGGCACTACGGCATAACGCCGAACAAATGGCGGAAACTCAATAGCCGCACTCCATAATCGTCTTCTCAAGCCCGAACGTGGCGGCGATGAGCGCGGCGCGGATCCACATCCCGTTGCGCATCTGCCGCCAGTACATCGCCCGCGGGTCGCGGTCGCAGCAGGTCGCGATCTCGTCGCGGCGCGGGAGCGGATGCATGATGCAGGCGTCTTTCGGCAGCAGAGAAAGTTCTTCGGCTCCGAACTTGAAGCGGGACGTGTCGATCTTCGCCGACTCGCCTTTCGCTTCGTCCCACTCGTCCTGGATGCGGGTCATGTAGACGGCGTCCGCCAGCGGCGTCGCGGACTTGAGGTCGCCGGAGAGGGTGTACTCGACACCGCGCGAATCGAGGATGTCGAGCACGTCCTGTGATATCTGCAGTTCCTTCGGAGCAACGAAAATCTGCTTGACGCCGTCAAACGCCGTAAGCAGATAGGAAAGCGAACGGACGGTGCGGCCGCGCTTCAGATCGCCGCAGAAGACGACGGTGCGACCGTCGAGACCGCCCTTCTCCTCGAACGACCTCATGAGCGTGTAAATGTCGAGCAGCGCCTGGGTGGGATGCTGGTCCTTGCCGGAGCCGGCGTTGAGAATCGGCACGGGGCGCGAAGAATTGGAAAGCTCCCAGCTCATGCGTTCGGCAAGCCCGCGTTCGGGCGATCGCATGATGATCATGTCGAAATACGAGGAGAACGTGCGGATCGAATCCTCACGGCTTTCCCCTTTGAATTCCGAAGACGTGGCCGCGTCGCGGACCGATCCGGTCGTGATGCCGAGAATCTGGCAGGCGGCGAGATGGGAAAGGAACGTGCGCGACGACGGCTGCGAGAAGTACAGCATCGCGCGTTTGTGCGCGAGCACGCTCTTGAGATACAGAGCGCCTTCCCTGGACTTGTTTATGAAGCGGATGCGGTTCGACAGCGCGCAGAGCCGGTCGAGAAGCGGCCGGTCGAACTGCTGGGCGAACAGAGTGTGGTACGGCATCGCGTCCGCGCCGGAGCGCTGAAGATACGGCTTTTTCTCTTCGAGAGAAAGCGCCTCGAACTCTTCCCATCCGATTTCCGTCAGATTGGCCATTGTCAAAATCCCTTTCTTGGGAGAATTTTACCACAACCGGCAGTCTTGCCGCAACACCCGTTTCCTCCGGGGTTTTTCACGGCCGGCGAACCTGTTCCGTCGCCGGAAGTTTCAAGCGCTGCCCGATTTTAAGACCCGAAAGTTTCTTCACGCTGCTGCCGTTGAGTTTGGCGAGTTCGGAGATCGTAAGCCCGCACCCCTTGGCTATCGCGGTCAGCGTATCGCCGCGCTTGACGACATATTCCCTCGTCCCGCCGGAAGCCGGAGACTGGGCGTCCCGCGTTTTCGCCTGCGCAGTCTCCCGCTCCGGTTCCGCATCGTCCCGGCGCGGTTCGATTTTCATCTCCGCCGGTTTTTCTTCCCTGCGGCCGCCGTCATCCGTCTTCCGCGCGGTTTGCCCCGTCCCGGGTCCGGCAGCCGGCGTCTCCGCCTTCCCGACCGGCTTGTCTTCCGGCTTCGGCGGAACGTCACGCGCGGCTTCATCCGCCGCGGATTCCTTGGCCGGAGTTTCCGTCGGCGTCTCTTTCGCCGGCACCTCTTCCGGCGGCGTTCCGATCGAGAACAGTCCGCCGACGACAACCGCATGCACGGCCACGCTTATCAGTATCGCCTGCGGCGAAAAAATCCTGGGAGCGGAACTTTCCATCGTGAACTGCCTCGGATCCGGCGCCTCGCCTTCAGTGGCGGAAACTGCGCTGACCGGTGAAGACCATCGCCACGCCCGCGTCGTTGCAGCAGTCGATCACATCCCAGTCGCGGATGGCGCCGCCTGGCTGCACGATGGAGGTGATGCCTTCGCGGATGCCGACTTCAGCACCGTCGCGGAACGGGAAGAACGCGTCGGAGACCATCGCGCACCCGGGAAGACCGCCTTTTTCGGCACGGGTCTGCTCCATGATCTCGGCCTGCTTTTTAGCGCCCTCTTCTTCGCCGAAGACGAGCCGCAGATCGTTGTAGGGCTTGCGGTACTTCTCCCACGAAATCCAGTCGGCGTGCTTGGTGTAAGCCTTGTCGCGCGCGATTTCGGCCACTCCCACGCGGTCCTGTTCGCCGGTGCCGATACCGACCGTCGCGCCGTCCTTCACGTAGAGGACGGAATTGGAGGTGACTCCGGCTTCGACGAGCCAGCCGAAAACAAGGTCCTCATATTCTTCGGCTGTCGGCAGGCGCTTGATCTTGTGCTCCTCGAAAGTCACTTCGCCGGTCGTCTTATCGGTGATCTTACGGTTGCAATAGGCGGGCATCAGGTCTTCCGGCTTGCGGGCGTTCGCGCTGAAAGACGTCTGCGCGACGATGCCGCCGTCGATGAGCGACTTGAAATCGACGACGTGCTTGGCGACGAAATCGGTAAGCCGCTCCATGTTGCGGATGCGGAAGACACGCAGGTTTTTCTTGGTCGCAAACAGATCCATCACCCCGGGCTTGAAGTCCGGCGCGACCACCACTTCGGCGTAATTTTCGATGATGAGTTTCGCGGTCTCGAGATCGCATTCGCGGTTGAGCGCGATGGCGCCGCCGAACGCGGCGAGACGGTCGGCCTTGTTGGCGCGGAAATACGCCTCGGCGAGCGTCGAACCCGTCGCCACCCCGCAGGGGTTGTTGTGCTTGACGATGACCGCCGTCGGTTTCTCCATGAGATAGCGCAGAATGTTGAGCGCGTTGTCGGTGTCGGTCACGTTGGTCTTGCCGGGATGCTTGCCCGACTGCAGGAGTTCCGGAACCGAGGCGAGATGGGAGCCGGCCTGAAGCATCTGCACGTCGCCCAGAACGAGATTGCCGTTGACGAGCTTGTAGAGCGCGGCCTCCTGTCCGGGGTTCTCGCCGTAGCGCAACCCTTTCTCCTCGCCGGCGATGTTCCATGTCACCTTCTCGTAGCGGAAAGTGTCGCGCCTGTCGCCGTCGATGAACGAAATCTCCATCTTCGGAGCGAAATGGTCGGTTTCTATCGTCTTGTACGCTTCTTTGAGGTCCTTCATGTCCCGTTGTCTCCTTGTCGATGGCCGGGGATTATATAATCCACTCTTCAAGCTTGCTTTTCTGCTCGACCGGTTTGGAATAGGCGTCGGACTCGTCCGGCGGCGGAGTCTTCGGATCGAGCGCGTGCTCGAACTTCGGGAGCTCGCGCTGCGGAGCCTCCTGCCTGACGACGGCGGGCGCGCCGGTGCCGGTCGTGGCGTTGGGATTGGCGACGGCGCCGGTCAAAGCCGCGGCCGCCGCCTTCTCCTCTTCGGTCACGGCCTCGCGGGCATCGACCTCCGCCTTGGCGGCGGCGTCCACCTTGCCGAGTCGGGTTCCCCGGGCGGGAAGGTCCTTGAGCAGAGGATCCCCGGGACCTATCACCGTACACTTGAGCGTTTCCTTGATGTACTCCTCGATGTCGGGAATCTGGCAGCTTTCGAACTCGTCGGCGAACGAAATGGCGACCCCGGTCGATCCCGCGCGCCCCGTGCGGCCGATGCGGTGGACATAATCCTCGGCCTCGTACGGGAAGTCGAAGTTGATGACATACTCAAGCCCCTTGATGTCGATGCCGCGCCCGGCCACGTCGGTGGCGACCACCACCTTGACCTCGTTGTCGCGGAAACGGTCGAGAACCTTGAGCCGCTTGGACTGATTGACGTCCCCGGAAAGCATTTCGGCGTTCACCCCGCGCACCTTCAGCGATTCATAGACATCTTCGGTCGTGGATTTGCGATTGCAGAACACGATCGTGCGCGCTTCGGGGTGCAGCGCTATATGGTTGAAAAGAACGGTGAACTTATCCTTCGCCTGAATGACGTAGACGACCTGCTTGACGGTGTCGGTGGCGTTGGTCTCGCTTTCAACCTCGGCGCGGTACGGCTCCTGCATCCAGTTCATCGCCAGACGCATGACGACATCGTTCAAGGTCGCCGAATAAAGCATCGTCGCGCGTTTCTCCTTGGGCGGCAGATAGCTCATGATGCGCCGGACGTCGGGAATGAAGCCCATATCCAGCATCCGGTCGGCTTCGTCGATGACGAGCGTGTCCACATTGGACAGGTTGACGACCCGGCTCTTGACGAAGTCGAGCAGCCGCCCCGGCGTCGCCACCAGAAGATCCACCGGCGCGTCCAGAACCTCCTTGCGCTGACGGTCGTAATCCATGCCTCCGTAGACGGCGAGCGAGCGGAGATTGCAGTATTTGCCGATCGCGTCGGCGTCTTTGCATATCTGGATGACGAGTTCGCGCGTCGGCGCGATGACGAGCGCGCGCGGATTGCCGCCCTGCTTGGCGCGGTTTTCCGGGGTGCGCAGATAGCGCGTGAGAATGGCGACCAGAAACGCCGCCGTCTTGCCCGACCCGGTCTGCGCCTTGCCGGCGATGTTCTTGCCGGCGAGAGCCTGTTCAAGGCTCAGCGCCTGAATGTCGGTGGCGTACTTGAAGCCGAGATCCGCGATGCCGTGCATGACCTCGGAAGGAAGATCGAAATCGTGGAAACGCTTCTTGCCCTCAAGAGGTTCGACGACGAACTGCTCCATCGACCACGCCGCGTGCGCGGCCTTGCGTTCGGCGAGCTCCTTCTCCGAAACCACTCCGCCCGGACGCATCTCGCCGGCGCGGGTGTTCACCGGAGCCGATCCGCGGCGGCCGCCGCGGGAACGGTCGCGCTCGCGGCGCGGACGCTCGGCGCCGCGTTCCCCCTGATGCTGCTGACGCGGCTGGGCGTTCTGCCCGGCACGGTGGGATTCATGCCCCTTCTGCTGGCGCGGCTGCTGGGTTCTGCCGCCGCGCTGACCGCCGCTCTTCTGCTCGCGGGAACGTCCTGCCTGCTGCTGGCCCTGACGTCCCTGCCTGCTTTTCTGGCGGCTGCCTTTGGCCGCATTCCCCTTGCGCTGTTTCTTCTTGCCGCCGCCTGTCAGCGCGGCGACTATTTTCTTCAGAAAACCGAAAGCCATGTCCTGAAAAAATTGATTGTCTGGAAATCCAGTATTGTTGATGAAACGGAAAAAAACGCGGCGACCTTCTGCGCCGCCGCGTTTTGCCAGTCGTCCGATTAACGCTTCGAGAACTGGAAGCGCTTGCGGGCGCCGGGCTGACCGGGTTTTTTACGCTCCTTCATGCGGCTGTCGCGGGTCATGCAGCCGGCCTTCTTGAGCGCGGCGCGGGTCGTTTCGTCCGCGGCGACGATCGCGCGGGCGAGCCCGTGGCGGATGGCGCCGGCCTGACCGGAAATACCACCGCCCTTGGCGAACACGACAACGTCGACTTTCTCCATGTCATAACCGGAGATGGCGACGGGCTGCTTGAGGTAGTCGCGAAGAGCCTCGCTCGGGAGATACTTCTCGAGCTCGACGCCGTTGACGGTCCAGTTGCCCTTGCCTTCAACGAGATTCACGCGGGCGGCCGCGGTCTTGCGGCGGCCGGTTCCGGCGGAGATTGCTTTCTTGGTAGCCATTTTGAAAATCCTCCTTAGAGCTTGATCTCGACCGGCTTCTGCGCGGCGTGGGTGTGTTCGGCGCCGGCGAAGACTTTCAGACGCGTCATCATCTTGCGGGCGATGTTGTTCTTCGGGAGCATTCCCCAGACCGCTTCCTTGATCATGCGGTCGGGATGGCTCGCGCGCATCTCGGCGGCGCTGAAGCGCTTGAGACCGTTGCGGTAGCCGCTGTAACGCTGATATTCCTTCTGCTCTTCCTTGTTGCCCGAGAGCTTGACGGAAGCGGCGTTCGTGACGATGACGAAAGCGCCGGCGTCGACCGAAGGATCGAAGGTGGGAAGATCCTTGGCGCGGAGTTTGTTTGCGACGACGACTGCGAGACGGCCCAAAGGCTGATCCTTCGCGTCGATGAGGAACCAGGTGCGGTTTTCGCCTGGATTCGGAGCACGATAGCTCTTCTGCATCTTTGTTTTCTCTTTCTTTTCTTGCGGATTTGTGCCCTTTGTCCGGGGTTTTGTCCGCGTCTACGGCCGAGCGCCCTTGCGCCCGCACCTCGGAACCGGTTAGCCCCCGATCCCAAAATTTCCGCGTATTTTACCAAACCATGCCCTTACCTGTCAAATACACGCACCGCAAATTAAACGGTCGAAGAATCCCCGTTTCGGGTTATGAATCTCCCAGTAGCGAAAGCAATAAAACTTTGCGGACTAAAGCGTAAGCTTAAACCGATGCCAAGTGCGGCGGCGAAGGGACTCGCCGCCCTACCAACTTTATCATTCCACTCTCGAACTCGATCTCGCAACTCCAACCCAAAAACTCAATCCACAAATCTGCACATATCGACCAGCACCTCCTTCGACGACATACCGCAGGACATTACATTCCAAAAACGGAAGTCTCCTGTTGTTTGCGGATTTCCTGCTCATCACTCCACACAATTTCGCCGGAACCGATATCCTTGAGATTGAGCGTAAACTTATAATAGCGGTCAGTAACCCCGTTGACATGCTGGCGCATCTCGGAGAGTTCTCCGTAAAGATACATTTGTGCAGCAGACTGGCGCCCCATTTTGACGACCTTTGACTGATCTGTCATTCCGTTCAGAGCCTGATCGTTCATAATCTGCAGATCATCCGCCGCCGTAGAGCGGTCCATAAATCTGAAGCGGCACGAACGCAGAAGTTTCGTGCGGATCGACGAAGTTATCGAACGCATATCCAAATGCATGGATGAACGGTTCTTGATCCCTGTGATGTCCAGCACGGGACGCTTCCCTCCGATCTCAGCTATGAATTCCTGGTCCGCCAGCATGGAATCAACCATTTTCTCA
>JAFVZE010000192.1 GCA_017508315.1 Kiritimatiellia bacterium
CGTGCGGATTCTCCTTCAGATCTTCGCGGAATTTGCCGAGGATCTTTTTCATCGACGCGATCGCGGCATCCGGGCTTTTGGAATAAAAACCGAAAAACATTCCGACCTTCATGTCGCTCTTGCAGTTCGGCGCCGCGTCCAGAAGTTCCCGCCAGACACCGGTCCATGCGCTCGGTTCGTTGATCTCCGGCACGAAAGCGTTGACGCCGTACTCCGCGCAGAGATCCATCCCCTTGCGCCAGTCCAGATCGCGCATATAAGCGATGTTCGGCCCTCCGAGCGCGTGCTTCGGCGGCTTGTTCAGCGGAAACCAGGGATTCACCTGGACCGCCACCGTTCCTTTATAGTCGCTCTTGTCGAACGGCGGACGCATATCCTCGGCGTTCGCCGCCGCGTACACCGCCAGCACGGCGGCGACAATCACACTTCTCATCTCCATCTCCTTATATTTCAATCGACATTCGGAATGAAGCGACACTGGACAAAATGCGTCAACAGCACAAAACGCGCCCCACGTCGCTCATTACGTTGCCGTGACGACTTGCCTAAATCCGTATAACCGTCTTCAGCGGCCGCCCCGCGACACCATAGCAGTTGCGCGGCGTTATGGAGACATCGATATCCACGCCCTCGACAAGTTCGTCTCGCCCGAAAAGGCACGCCTCGCCCACCTGCATGAAATCCGGCGGAAACGGCGCGCTTTCCGTGAGCAGTTTCGACGTAGCGAGCGTCCTGCCGCCAGCCGAAGCCTCCACGATGTAATCGTAGACCCTCCCTTCTCCGGCAGTCGCCGTCGGGAACATGATTCCGACGTACGGCTTGCCGCGCAGACGTCTTCCGACCTTGGCCGACAACGAGAGCTTGCGCCCGGGGAAAAACACCGTCCGGGCACCCTTCTCGAATTCCGGCGGCTTCGTCTCTCTGGCGCATCTTGCAAAATCAAACGGCCCGCCCGCCGCGGCCGGCAACGGAACGCTCCAATCCGGACCGAGCGGCTGCGCGAAATCGATCGACCGGCGCTGAATGTCGAGATGATCGGAATAAACATCCACCATCATGCAGTGCCGGCCGCTGTCATAGCCGTTGCGGTACTTCCACACCGACTCCATGCGGGCGTTCTCATACTGCTTCTTGGCGAACTGCGTGGCGTTGTCGTGACCTTCGCTGTAGTCGTCGCCCGCATTCCACGCCGAGCCGCAGCCGATGGACGTGAACGCGCCCTGCCACACCGACCTATCGTCGGTGAGCGGAGTGTGCGAATGACCGGTAAGCGCAACCGCCCACGGAAACGGGGCGAGTGCGCGCGTGGCGCGCCCGCCGTCACAGGCGACGCGGGTCATTCCATAGCAGGTGCCGGCCGGATGCGCATGCTGTACAAAAAAGAACGGTCGCGCCGCGGACAGCTCATCGGCGTGCTTTTTGAGAAAATCCTCTATCGGAGGATTGCACGTGAGATACTGCGCCCCCACGAATGTGACGCCCTTGATCTTCTTCATGAAGACCTTTTCATACTTTTCGCCGAAAAGCCGCTCCCAGACCTCGCCGATGCGCGGAGCGAGCCCCTCCTTCTCTTTCCACTCTTTCTCGCCGAGATCTTTGATGCGGCCCTTCCACATCGCGATTTCGTGATTGCCGGTCACCAGCACCATTTCCACCTTGCGTCCGTCCGCCGCCTTGTTCCCCGGGAACACGCGGTTCCATACGTCCGCGAAAAGTTCAATCTCCGAAACCGTGCCGGAGTGTATCATGTCCCCGGGGAAAACCACAGCCTCGACACCCTGCGCATCGAACCACCGCAAGGCTTTTTCCATCTGGATGGATTGATAGGAATGCTGCGTGGCGTAAAACGATATATGCACGTCGCTGAGAACCCCGAACCTCAAGAGCCGCTCTTTCTTCGCCAGCGCCGCCGCCGATGCGTTCTTGGCAAACGCCGCCGCTCCGGTGCATGCGATACCTCCGAAGAAATCCCTTCTTGTCACTTTCATTTCCGTTTTCTCCTTTTCATATCATCGAATGTGGACGGTCAGGCCGGGTTCACCGACGCGGAGCGTCCCGCCGCGCACCGATATACGGCCCTCGGACAGCGACGCATCCCCCGCCGGCACGCCGGAAATCGCAGACGCCCTGACGATCTTCACTCCCCGCTTCGGCCTGTTCTCCATTCCTTCGCCGACGATCGTCACCCCGGAGAGATTCTGCGTCCCCGCCACCTCCAGACAGCCGCAAGCGCCGCCGGAAGCGATACGGCAGCCGAGAGTCGTCATATTCAAAGCGGCCGTAGCATCGATTTTGAGCGTTCCCGATCCGATAACGCCAGGCCATACCGTTCCCGTCACGGTGAGCGTTCCGTTGGAAACTGTTCCTGAGCCAATCAGATTCGCGACGGTAACGGAATTGCCGTCGAGATCAACGACGCCTCCGCGAAGCTGAAGCGTCGTCGCCGAAGGCAGGGCGTTTGCACCCGCCTTGAGGGTGCCGTCGGATACGCAGGTAGCGCAAAGATAGTCGTTATCACCGGCAAGAGTCAGCGTTCCGGCTCCGATCTTTGTAAACGCAGGAATCGCAGCCAATCCATCCGCCGTTGCGGAAACCGTCGCAGACTGACCCTCACGCGCGGCAAACGACTGCGCTATGGTCAGGTTCTGCCCTGCCGTATCGACGGTAGCGCCGCCGATACCGATTACCGCAGCGGTGAAACCGCCGATAAAGGAAGTTGCCGCCGATGTGTTGGCTATCACAGTACCACCGTCTAAAACGAGCGAGGCCGTATCATTTTCACCTTTTGCGTTTGCAAAACTCTCTATACATCGCGCTTTGAGCGTTCCGTTCGTGAGGATGTTCACCGCGGCCGTACGCCCTCCAGCGGAGTCCGTTAACGCCGCCACGGAACCGTTTATGGTCGCGACACCGCCATCCGACACCTCAAACGTGCCGTTGCCCTGCCGTCCGACGCTTAACCGCGCCCCGTTGTACGACATCGTCAGCCTGCCTCCGCAGACATAAAGATAGCCGCGATGATATTTGTTGTCGGTCACCCGATAGCCGAGATGCACGTTTTTGGCGTTGAAGATCGCCTCCGCCCCTTCATGTATGTACACATAACCCTCCTCGTTGAAAGTATTGCCGCTTGTCGCTCCGCCGCCGATCACCACGGCGTTCGCCGGTGCGTCATAGGACTGTTCAAGCACCCCTCCGTGAAGATGATATTTGCACGTAGCGTTGGAATTGTACGACACCGCGAGCATGGGGTTGCCGTTGTTCGTAATCTTCACTCTTCCGCTATACTGACGGACGCTTCCGTTGTTAAGCCAGAAATTGTACCCGGTCGTGACCGTCGCGTCATTCGTTATGACGATTTCGGCCCGGGTGTCCACATAGGTAGACTTGGTTCCAGCCATCGTAAGCCCGTTCAGTTTCGCTTCCGCACTGTTGAAGATAAGCTCAGTTCCGCCCGTAACCAGCGGAGACGTACTCTTGGAGTAATAACCGGGCCTGAAATATTTGCCCGTCGGCGGCGATACGGTAAACTTCCCGCCGACATATTCATGCCGTCCCCCGGCTACTGCAATATGTCCGCTGCCGCTGCTCATTGTCGTATTCATGTTTGAGACAACGAGACTAAGTTCGTCGGCATGGGTGAACGACGTGGAGAAGCCGGTCATTGCCAGTCTGTTGTCGACCCCGTCCACCGGCGGCGCGATGACGGTTTTTGAACCTTTCACCAGCGTCAAGGCGCCAAAAGAGTTGGTCGCCCCGTTCAATATGAGCGTCCCCGCTCCTTCACGCCGAAGCGTCCCGCCCGATCTGACATTCCCTTTCACGACGGCGACAGCCGCGCCGACCACGTTGGTTGCCGTCTCCGTTCCGAAGTCGATCCCGTTGTCGATGATGAGCGTATCGGTGGCATACGAATCGTTCAGTATGAGCCTGGAGATTCTGTATTCCGCGCCCGTCGTCAGAAGCGTTGAAGCCGCGTCGTCTCCGAGCCTGACCGTACGCGGATGTCCGTACGCGGAGAAACCCGCAGTCACGCTGCCGGGGGCGACTGACACCAGCCCGGCGCCGGCGGATGCGCCTAAAGTCCCCGTGTACAGATTCGAAAGATGCGGGCAGTACGTGCCGCCGTTCAGCACGACGCCGTCCGTCGCGGCGAGTCCCTGCCCGAAGTCCGCGACGAGCGTTCCCTCGTTCACCGTGAACGCGCCTCCCCACGTATTCTTTCCCGCCAGCGTCAACGGCGCAGCGCCGCCCTTGGAGCCGCCGCCCGATATCGTCACGGAATTGGAATCGACATACGGAACGTCGGTTCTGAAATCGGCGTTCATCGTCTCGTATGCCGACGACGACGCCACCACCGCATCACCGTCGAGCACGGCATACGTCAGATTCGTTCCCGCCGCGATCAGCGCCGTGGAGCCGGCCGACGCGTAAAACCTGTTGTTCACGGCATCCCACATCCCCGCAACGCCGAATTTCACGGCAGGCCTGAAATCTCTGACACAGACGCCGGCGTTCGTTATAACGCAGGAGTAGAATGTCACGGCGGCCGGCGTTTTAGATCCGCTTGTATTGCGCTGAGCCAGATACAAAGGAACTTTAGAAACGTTTTCATGTCCCGCCGTTCCGGACTTCGCATACGTTTCACCGGTGGAGGCCACCGTTACCGACCCCTTGGGCGGCGACAGCGCGGAATCCAATACGACCACCACCCGTTCCGATGAGGACACCGTAAGACCGGAAGCCATATTCCAGGAGCCGCTGCCGTCATTGCAGTGGAACGCCCATTTGCCGCCGCTGGATGCCGAACCGTTTATGTAAGCTCCGAACGAAAAACTGTCCGTCGCGCCGTCATTGCATGCGAAGAGGGATTGCTGCCCCTTTGTACTGTTCATCAGACAGTCGACAACGACGACTGTCGAGCCGCCCACAGGGCAGAAGCCGGTGTCGATATAGCAGGTGGTGTCCCCCGTACTCTTTACCGCGTCGATAAAATAGTCGAAATCCCTGTCGGTCCGGGCGAGGAACGCGCGCGCGGCGTATTTTCCCAGCACTCTTGCCGGAACCGGAAGCTCAAATGACCTGCTCGTGTCATCATCGGCGACAAGCCCTACGCGAAACACGTTCGGCCATGAGCTTATACCCCCCCCCCCCTGTCCACACCGTCATTCGCCCAGGCGTAGTAGATGGCGTGCATATCCCCCGGTTGCCCGGCCTCAAAACGCACGCTCGCCGCGTTCATCTCAGAATCGACTACAAGAGAGGTGATGTCACGCGCAGCGAGCGGACAAGCCGCGAGCGTTGCAGACGCCAGCAATATTGAAACCGATGCGGACGAAGGTGTCTTTATCATTTCAGCCCTCCCCTGTCTGTGGATATGATTTAAAAACGATTGGATATATCCTAATACCCCGAGTCCAGCGCACGCAGCTCGGCGACGACTTTCTCCGAAAGCGCCTGGTCCGGCAGGACGAGATCGGGAAGACGGGAAAACGGTATCATTTCCACCGTGAAAGTCCGGTTGTAACCGCAGTTCTTCAGCGCGGCGAACACCGCCTTGAAGTCGACGTCGCCGTCGAGAAGCGAATCCCCGAAACCGTGCAGCGTCCCGCCGCAGTCGTCGCCCTTCCAGTTTTTGATGTGAACGGCCTTGATGTACTTTTCGCCGAGAAGGTCGATGTAATCATGCGCCGGGGCGTACAAAAGGCAGTTGCCGACATCGAGATACATTCCGATGCGCGGCGAATCGAACCGGTCGAGAAAAAGTTTCCATTCCATCGGCGAAAGCAGAAAGCGCATCCAGACATTCTCAAGCGCGATATTGACCCCGAGTTCCTCCGCAAGCGGCAGGAGTCCTTTGAGCGATCTCGTCGAATTTTCCCAGACCGTCTTGTAGGGCACGACCGGACGCGAAGGATCCCACGTAACCTGCGCGGATCCGGGCACGACAAGAATCGTCTCAGCTCCGACCCATGATGCGATCCGGAGATACTTTTTCGTAAACTCCACCGCCCTTGCGCGCTCCGCTTCATCGGCGGCGCCGAGGTTCATCGCCCCGTAGCGTCCCGTCGCGAGCGTTTTCAATCCTATGCCGCGCTCCGCGGCGTACGAGGCGATTTTGCGGCACTCGGCCTCGTCGATCGACTCAGGCAGACAGTCGCCCACCGTCATTTCCACGCCGTCAAGCCCCTGAGCCTTGGCGAAATCAATAAACTCATACGGCGTCTTGTCGGAACTGAAGCCGCCGAACACCCAGTAATTCAACGCTTTGTACATCGCCGCGCTCCTCTTCTCAGATTTTCACCGCCTTGCCGGACGCAACCGATTTCTCTTCCGCAAACACTATCTTCATGGTGTCCGAGACCGAATCGATCGTCTGATACTTCACCGGCTCGACGCCCTTGGCGACGCAGCCGACGAAATACTTGAGTTCCTGATGCCAACCGGTCGGCCCCGCTTTGACGTCAAGCTTTGGCGTAAGTTTCTTTCCGTTTTTAAGGAAGATGTTCAGCCCCGTAGAATCGAGCTTCAAAGTCGCCTTTTCGCAGACGATCGTAAAGCTCATCTCGAATGTCGCGCCCTTAGACTGCTCCCATCCGCCTTCCGCCGTCACCAGCCGCCCGTCACCGTAATCGTAGATCGTCACCACATGATCGATACCGCCGTTTTTGGACAACACGTTGGCGCCGTGCGAAACGACGGCCTTGGGTTTCCCGAAGAAATAATTGATCTGGTCGGTGTCATGCACGTGCAAGTCCAGCAATGCGCCGCCGGAAATCGCCCCGTCCATATACCAGTTTTGCCAGGAATTGCCGTCGACTCCCGGGGAAATGCGCTTGAAGGTCGCAGAGAGCATCTTTCCGGCCTTGCCGCTCTTGAAATACTCCCATGCCGCGCGGTATTCCGGCCATGCGCGGACGCAAAGCCCGATATTGAGAAAGCCCTTGGCCTTTTTCGCGGCCTGAACGATGCGCTTTACTTCCGCCGCCGTTCTGCAAAGCGGCTTTTCGCAGAAGACGTGCTTGCCTGCGGCAAGGGCAGCGCAGACAAGGTCGGTGTGGCGGGCGGTCGGAACGCAGATGTCGACCACGTCCACCGACGGATCGGCAATCAGATCGAGAGCATTCTCGTAGACGCTGACTCCCGTCGTATCGAGGGGTTTCGAATTGTCGCCTCCCCCGATATTGGCAACCACCGCCGACACATCCCCCCTGCGCTTGGCAGGCTCGACATCGGCAAGCGCGACGATCTTCGCCCCGCGCATCGCCTCGTATATCCGCCAATGGGTGGACCCCATGAATCCGAGACCGATGATTCCTATTTTAACAGTCGCCATATTCTCTGAAGTTCCTTTCGTTGTCGTGTGCCGTGAATTATACATCAACCTTATGAATCCGACCATCAAAATCGGACACAAATATTGTCAAATTCGGACACTGATGATATACTCCCCCGATATGAAAACCGACAAAAAGCGCATCCTTGCCGTAATTCCGACATCGACGCTCACGCAGCGCCAGCTGCTCGAAGGGCTGCTCGCCTACGCCCACAAGGCCGCGCATGACCGCTGGCAGTTCCATCTGGACCTGCGCGACCTCAACCGCCAGCGGCTCAAAAACCTCGCGTCATGGAACTGCGCCGCCATCGTCGCCTACATACTGAGCAGACGCGAACGGGAGGATTTTCTCGCGACTGGACTGCCGGCGGTATTCATCGAACCGACCTTGACCAAGCCGCTCAAGGGATTGCCCCGGAACATCGTGCAGTTCGTAAACGACCATTACGCCGAAGGCGAAACGGCCGCCGACTACTTTCTGCGGCGGGGATTCAAGTCGTTCGCTTTCATCGGCACATCCAAACCTACCCCGTGGAGCGACGCCCGGGAACGCGGTTTCACGCGGAGGCTGTCGGCCGGGGGATTCAAAGTTCACCCGTATCCGCAGCTCACGGCGCAGGAGCAGAACGATTTTGCGCTTGAATCGCGGCGGCTGGTGCGCTATCTCAAGGCACTCGAGAGGCGCACGGCGATTTTCTGCGTCCACGACCGCCGGGCGCAGCAGGTTATCGCCACCGCCACCGCCGCAGGTTTGCGCATACCGGACGATCTTGCGGTACTTGGAGTGGACAACGATGAACTGCTCTGCGAATTGACGGTGCCGGCGATATCGTCGATTCCGGTCGACGACCGCGCCCGCGGCGAAGAGGTCGGACGCTCGCTCGACAATCTGCTCGCGCACAGACCGCAGAAACGTTCATACGTCACGCGCCACACGGCGGTATTGACGCGCACCTCGACCGACACGCTCGCGATCTCCGATCCATTCGTGTCGCGGGCGCTCACGTATGCGCGCTCCCATCTCCGCGACCATCCGACGCTTGAAGAGCTCGCGGACGCGGCGGGGTGCTCAAAAACCTATCTCAACCTTCTCGCCCGCCGGACGCTCGGAAGAACGGTGAAGGAGGAGCTGACCAACCTGCGGATAAAGGCGGCAATCGAACTTCTGGCGAATTCGCGCGCTTCGGTGGAGGAGGTGGCGCAGCATTGCGGATTCTGCAACGCAAGCCATCTGGCCATGCGTCTCAAAGCGGAAAGAGGACGCTCTCCGCGCGATTACCGCCGTTGATAGGTTCTCCGGCACGGCCCATACCCGTTTCCGCCGTGAGAAGGCTGCAAAAGCGCTTGAAAAGCAGAAATCAGAGTGCGCCGGTCGCCAGTGACGAGAAAGTGGATATCGGGGTCGTGTCGCGGTAGTTGTCGATGACCTGCCGGACGTCTTTTATAAGGCCGTCGATCTCTTTGTACATCGAGTCGTCGGAGAGAAGCTTCCCTATCGTACCTTCTCCGTCCCTGAGCCGCCGGGCTACGACGTTCAGATTGTCAAGAAGGACTTTCGCGCTTTCCATCGTATCCCTGCCGTCGAAACTCCTGCAGGCCTCTTTGAACGATGCGACCGCAGATTCGAGATCCCTGTACAACTTGTCGTCGCGGAGAATCCTTCCGAGCGTACCCTCGCCGTTTTTGATGCGAACCGCCGTGGCGTCGAGATTGGCCAAAAGCCGCACCGCGTTGGTGACCGCCGCGCGGGTTTCGCGATAGAGGCTGTCGTCGGGCCCGAGCAGGCGGCCGAGCGTTCCTTCGCCGCGCTCCAGACGCGAGGCGATGATATTGGCCTTCGCCGAAAGCGCCTCCAGATTTGTGACAATCGAGGTTATCTCATCCCGGTCGGTAAGTTCCCGGAGATTTCTGGCGATTTTCGAAACGTCACGCATCCAGTCCGTCGGCGATTCGCCGGTAAAAACGCATTTTCCGATCTCCAGCTCGTCGCCCGAGCCTTCTTCAATCAGCAGGTAATTGCCGCCCAGCATGGAAAGGTTGCACACCGTTATGCGGTACGACCTGCGCAGCACCACGGCGCGGTCGATCTGGGCGCGCACCACCAGATTCGAAGGCGTCACGCTGACGCGCTCGACGGTTCCCACCTTGGCGCCGCGGTACATGACGTTGTCGTGGGCCTTGAGCCCGCCCACCTGATCAAAAACCGCCGTAAGCGCGATTTTGCCGCTCCCCGAAACGAGATCCACGCCGGAAACCACAATCGTGAAATACGCCAAAAGCCCGGTCACGACGAGCATGAACAACCCGACCACCGCCTGCGAAAACACATCATTTCTGTTTCTGTTCACGGCAACACTCCTTTCGCCGCCGCGATGAACTCCATCACGGCCGGATCAGTTGATTTCAAGAATTCCTCCGGCGGCGCGCATTCGAGTATTCTGGCGTTTTTCAGCAGCATGACCCGCGAAGACATGGCCAGCGCCGATTCCAGATCGTGCGTCACCACCACCGAGGTGACGCCGCGTTCGCGGTTAAGCGCGACGATGAGCCGGTTGATGGACGCGGCGGTGACGGGATCCAGCCCGGATGTCGGCTCGTCGTAAAGCACGATGTCGGTTTCCCGGACCAGCGAACAGGCGAGCCCCGCGCGCTTGCGCATACCGCCGGAGATCTCCTCCGGGTATTTGTCCGCCGCATCCAAAAGCCCCACCGCCGACAGCGCCGCGCGGACGCGATCGTCAATCTCTTTTTCCGGGAGCGAAGTCGTCTCCACGAGCGGCAGCGCGACGTTCTCCGCGACGGTCAGCCACGCCATAAGCGCTCCGCCCTGGAAAAGGTAGCCGATTTTCCGGCTACCCACCGAAACGGTGCCGCTGTCGGGGGAGATGAGCCCGGCGATATGTTTGAGCGTCACCGACTTGCCGGTCCCCGAAGGTCCGACAATCGAGAATATCTCGCCCTTTTCGACGCTGAAAGACACCCCGTCGAGGACTTTTTCGCCCCCGAAACTCTTCGCGACACTGTCAAAAACGATCTCGCTCACCGGTAGCACATCCTCGTGATCATATACCCGAACATCAGAATCATCAGAAACGACGCAATGACCGAATGCTGCGTGGCGCGGCCGACCCCCATCGCGCCCATCTTCGTGCGGAAACCTTCGGCGACCGACACCGAACCGATGACCAGCCCGAACACCAGCGCCTTGAAAAGCCCGACCGCCAGATCCTTGTTCTCCGCTATCGACATGGCGCTCGCCATATACTGGCGGAAGTCGACGCCCAACTGGGTGTGGCCCACTATCCCGCCGCCGACAGTTCCGATTATGCAGCAGTAGAAGGCTATGAGCGGCGCCATCACGACCAGCGCCAGAATCCGCGGAGCGGCGAGAAAGCGCATCGGAGGAATCGCCATCACCTCCAGCGCGGCGATCTCCTCGTTCACCTTCATGGTGCCGATCTCCGCGGCGATCGCGCTTCCGACACAGGCGGCGAGGCACAGCCCGCAGCTGAACGGCGCCATTTCCCGGATGAGCGACATCATCACCGCCGCCCCGAGATACACCTCCTGATTGAACCGGCGCAGCTCGAGACCGACCTGCAGAGCGAGAATCATGCCGGTAAAAAGCGACACCACCGTGATGACCGGCAAAGTGCGGATTCCCGTCTGGTAAAGATGGGTGAAAAGCGCCTGCCGGGAAGTCCTACGCACCAGAACCGAAGGAAAATACGCGACAGATCGCGCCGTCACCATCCCGGTCCATCCGACAATCGACAAAACCTTGACGACCGAATTCATTCTGTCGATTATACAAGATTCATGGCGTCGATGTCAATGACGGCGCGGACGGCGCCCGGCGGCGGCCTTTCGGCGGAAATCCACCGCCAAGCGCCGAGAATCGCCGAATTCGCGCCTGAGCGCAATACGATCTGCCAGCGGTACCAGCCGTCGGCCTTCGCCAGCGCCCCCGGAACCGCCTCGCCCACCGTCAACCCCTTGACCGTTCCGGCGTATGCCATGAGCGACTTTGCGTACATCACCGCCCAGTTTTCGGCGAGCAGCGGATCTTTCGATCTTACCGTTATCGCCGCAAGGTGACAGAACGGCGGCAGAAAACACTCCTTGCGCCCGGCAAGCTCGCTCTCGGCGAATTCCTCGAAATTCCCCCTCGCGGCGAAACGTATCGCCCGCGCTCCGCCGTCGCGGGTCTGGATGAAAACCTCGCCCGGAAGTTCCGAACGCCCGGCCCTTCCCGACACCTGCGACAAAAGCTGAAACGTGCGCTCCTCGGCGCGGAAATCGGCCATATTGAGCGAACTGTCGGCGTTGAGCACGCCCACCAGCGTGACATTCGGGAAATCAAGCCCTTTGGCGATCATCTGCGTTCCGAGCAGAATATCGGCTTCACGGCGCCGGAACGCGCCGAGAATATCGTCGTGGGAACGCTTGCGGGAAGTGGAATCGGCATCCATGCGCAGAATCGACGCCCTCGGAAAACATTTCTTAAGCGCCGCTTCCGCCCGCTGGGTGCCGATGCCCTCGTAGGAGAATGCCTTCGCCGCGCATTCCGGGCAGGAACGGGGGACCATCTCCCACTTTCCGCAGATATGGCAGCGCAGACACGAGTCCGCCTTGTGGTAAGTGTACGGAACGTCGCATTGCGGACAGCAGAGCGTGAAACCGCAGGCGCAGGACACCGAACGCGAATAGCCGCGGCGGTTCAGGAAGAGCACGGTCTGCTCGCCGCGATCCAGCCGGAGCGCGACGGCCTCCAGCAGTTCTTTGCTGTAGATGGCCCCGTCGCGCATCTCCACGATGCTGATGTGCGGCAGCGTGCCGGCGCCGGCGCGCGAATCCATCCGCGAAAGCCGGTATTTGCCGCGCTTGACGTTCATCCAGCTCTCGAGCGACGGCGTGGCGGAGCCGAGTA
The DNA here is from genome assembly GCA_017508315.1 of Kiritimatiellia bacterium. GTDB lineage: Bacteria > Verrucomicrobiota > Kiritimatiellia > RFP12 > UBA1067 > UBA1067. The sequence goes on from JAFVZE010000192.1 coordinate 12,267, forward strand.
CCACCCGAGCCCCTTCGATGGCTCCGCGCAGCACCGCGACGTCGCGGGCGTGGTAGCGCGGACACTCTTCCTGCTTGTAGCACCCTTCATGCTCTTCATCGACCACGATGAGCCCGAGATCGGAGACCGGCGCGAACACCGCGCTGCGCGGCCCGACCACCACCCGCGCCTCGCCGCTGCGGATGCGGTGCCATTCGTCGTAGCGTTCGCCGTCGGAAAGCGCGGAGTGCAGAACCGCGACCCGGCCGCCGAAACGTCCGGCGAAACGCTGCACCGTCTGCGGGGTGAGCGATATCTCCGGCACCATCACGATCGCGCCCCTGCCTTCCTCGAGGATTCTGGCGATCGCCTGCAGATAGACCTCGGTCTTGCCGGAACCGGTGATGCCGCGCAGCAGCACCGGAGAACGCGAGGAACCGTCCATGATCGCCGCCAGCGCCGAAGCCTGTTCGCCGTTAAGCTCAAGCGCTCGCGTCGGCAGAATCCTTCCGGCACGCAGCGGATCGCGGCGCTTTGCGCGAAGCTCGACCGTGACCAGACCTTTGCCGGAAAGTTCTTTCACCGTCGCAGCCGTGGTCTTGAGTTCAGCGCAAAGACGGCTCATCCAGCCGCCGCCGAGGCGGACGATCTGATCGTAAAGCCACCGCTGGCGCGCGGTGAGCGAAACCGGTTTTGCGCCGGAAACCGCCTCCACGTAATAAAGTTCCCGCGCTCTGGCGTTCTTTTTGAGAACCGACGCGGGAAGCGCCGCCCTTAAAACCGATTCAAGCGGCGAAGCGCTGTAGGCGGCTATCTTCTTCACCAGCTCCAGCAGCGCCGGTGAAAAAAACGGAACCTCATCGATGATCGACGATACGCGCTTGAGTCTGTATTCGGTTTTTTCGTCGTCATGCAGTTCAAGCACGAATCCGCGGGCGGTGCGATGACCGAACGGAACGGAAAGAAGCTGGCCGACGGCCAGCTTCTTCGTCAGCGCTTCCGGCACTTCGTAAGTGAAAAGCCGGTCGAGCGCAAGGTCGATCGCGACCTTGGCCTGCATCGATTACGGCTCGATGTACTTGAGCGTGATGCCGTTGGGGACGGTGAAACTCTGCTTGTTGTAGACGAGGTAGAGTTTGGCGTACTTGGCCTTCACGACCTGCGCCGCGCCGCCCTTGTGGATGACGATCGCCGCCTTGTTGCCGAAGGGCTGCGGGAAGGTCTTGCCGAGTTCGATGGTGTCCTTCTTCGACGACATGTCCTGGTTGCCGGAAGTCGGGAAGGTGGAAGTGTCCATGTTGCGCGAGACGAGCACGGGGACGATGTCTTCAAGCTCGTCGGTGATGCCGGCGACGACCGTCCAGGCGACGTTGCGCTGCGAAAGCGTCCCCGCGAAAGCCGGAACGCCCGAACCGGAGAGAACACCGATGTCGACGCCGCTCACGTAGGGAGCCCACCCTTCCTGACCGTAGTTGTCGAGGTCGAAAAGCTCCTTGAAGTATTCCGTCGCCGTTCCGTAGGTGTTGCCGGCGATGTCGTCGGCATCGTCGCTCTTGCCGTCCTGCTCGGTCTGGTGCGGCCAGACGCTGGTAAGTCCCGCCGCCTCGCGTTCGGTGTTGGCCTGGGTGATGCCGACGAAGAGATTGCGTCCGCGCATGGACATCGCCGAAGTGTTGGCCGAGAGCATGGCCGAAGAAATCGCCGGGAAGAGAGCTCCCATGAGAATGCCGAGAATGCCGATCACGACGAGAAGCTCAACGAGCGTAAAACCTTTGTTTGATTTTTTCATATCTCTTATGTTCCTCTTACTGGGTTCAAGTTTTCTTGATCCGTATTATCTCACATTTCGCATTTCCGTTCAAGTGCAAAGTTGCCCGGAACATCCCCGCCGCTGCCGTGCGCAGACGGATTCCGCAAGTTTCTCAAACTCGGAAGCGGCCTCGGAAATCGAAGTAAAACAGATGCTGTGCCAGCCGGCGTCACGCGCTCCCCGGCAGTTGACCGGAGCATCGTCGAAAAAGCATATTTCGCCGCCCGGCACGGCGAGCGTCTGCGCCATGAGATCGTATATCTCTCTCATCGGTTTCACCAGACGCACCTCGCATGAAACGACGAGCGCATCGGTCAAGGCGACGGTTCCGGCAAAACGCTCCCGGAAACGCGGCGCGAGTTCGCGCGGCATATTGGTGAGAATTCCGATTTTGAAACCGCGCTCTTTGAGCGAACGCATGAAATCGAGCGTGCCCGCATTCGGATGGAGGAAACTTGCGGTATCCGCCTCTTCGATCGCCGCGCGCACCGCCGCGGAAACCTCGACTCCGGCATCGCGCCAGAGCCGGTCGTAGAATTCCGCGACCGTGATTTCGCCGATATCGTAATCGCGGCGGTATTTCGCGAATCCGTCAGTCACCGCGTTCCACGGCAGTCCCGCGGCATCGACAATCTCCTTCACCCGCACCGGCGTCGCGCATGACGTCATCACTCCGCCGAAATCGAACACTGCAGCCGATATTTTCATAGGCGTTTACAGAAATCCCGCACGCGCAAGTTTCTCTTCCGTGATTCCCGAAGGCTTAGCCGCCTTTGAGACGTATTTCCCGATGACATCCCCTTCGAGATTGACCTCGTCGCCGACGCGCAGCTCCCCGAGCGTCGTATCGCGGAGCGTCGTCGGGATGAGATCGACCGCAAGCCAGTCATCGCCCAAGCCGGTAATCGTGAGCGACACGCCGTCGATCGCCACCGAGCCTTTCACCACCGACTGCGCGGCAAGCACCCGGCCGCAGCGTATCCCGAGCCGGAAATCACGGCCGCGCGGCTCCCTGGAGATCACTTCGCCGCGGCAGTCGACATGCCCCTGCACGATATGCCCGCCCATCGCGTCGCCCGCGCGCAGCGCCCGTTCAAGATTGACCCTGTCCCCCGGAATGAGATTTCCCAGCCCCGTGCGCGATTCGGTCTCCCTCAGAACATCGGCGGTGAACCGGTCTGCGGAAAAACTGCAGACGGTGAGACACACGCCGTTCACCGCCACGGATTCGCCCTTTTCCAACGGCCGTGCCCACGGTTCGAAAGCGATCTCCATGACCAGCCCGGCGCCGCGGCTGACGCGCTTGACCGTCCCCGTCTTCTGTATCAGTCCCGTGAACATCGAAACCTCGCGATAGTATCGTCTTTCACCCGCACGGCGTATCTTGCGCCGGCCGGCTTGAAAACCTTCTTTTCCGCCATCCGGCGCGTACCGATGAGACAAGGCGAAATCACGCTTATCCATTCGTCGACGAGTCCAGCCTCCGCCAGCGAGACGGCGAGTTTCATTCCGCCCTCGCACAGAACGTGCATTACGCCGCGGTTTCCGAGCTCCGAAAGCACATTTTTCAGATCCCTGCCGCGCCCGGTTCTGAACACGACAGTCTCGTTGCGCCCGTCCCGGAACACTTTCGCCTCCGCCGGCAGTTTTCCGGACCTCGTCACCACCACGCGCAGAAGGTCGTCGTTGCGCCCGTGGTGAGGCAGCAGAGAGGGATCGTCGGCGCGCACCGTTCCGGCTCCGACCATGATCGCGTCGACGCGTTCGCGCAGACGCCCGGTCTCCTTCCGCGCCGCCAGCGACGATATCCATTTTGCGTCTCCAAAATCGTCGCAGATGCGTCCGTCGAGCGACATCGCTATCTTGACCGTGACGTACGGCATGCCGGTCGTGACATGCTTCGCGAACGGCGCGATCAACTCGTCGGCCTGAGCGTTCCGGAGCCGGTCGCAGACAATGCCGGCGCGGCCGAAGATTCTTCCGGCGCGGCCGCGGTTTTTCGGATTGGGATCGCGGCAGGCGAAAACGACGCGTCCCACGCCCGCGGCAATGAGCGCATCGGTGCAGGCCCCCACCCTGCCGGGACGCGAACAGGGTTCAAGCGTCACGTAGACGCAGGCGCCCTTTACGGTTTCCCCGCGGCGGGCGGCGTCCTTGAGCGCGGCCACCTCAGCATGATCGGCTCCGCATTTCCGGTGCCACCCTTCCCCGATCATCCTGCCGTCGCGGACGATCACCGCGCCTACCGGCGGATTCGGCCTCGTATGCCCTTCTCCGCGGCGCGCGAGCGCAACCGCCCGCGCCATGAAGATTTCGTCAGCGTCCGACCTTTGCGGCATAGCGATCGAGCACTCCGTTGACGATCATACGCGACTTCGGGGTGGAATACCAATTGACGAGATCGATCGCTTCGTTGATGACGACCGCCCTGGGCACGTCGGAAACCTTAAGTTCCCAGATTCCCATGCGCAGCACAACCCGTTCGACCGTGCCCAATCTGTAAAGGTCCCAGTTTTCAAGCAATTCCACGAGTACCGCGTCGATTTCATCAAGCGAGGAAAGAACCCCGAAAACGCGCTCCTCGGCGAATTTTCTCATTTTCCCGCCCGGCTTTCCGGCCACGGCATCGCCGTCCTCAAGCGTAGGCAGCGTCTCCCAGTAGGATTCGATGAAACCGGCTATGTCTTCCGGCGGATTCAAATCCGCGGCGGTAAGCATCTGTACGGCCCATTCGCGGGCATGTCTGCGTGTCGTCTGCATCCTGTTGAAATCTTCGTCTGTTGCTTTGATTTGTGCGTATTATACCATAACTCACCGCCGGAGTTTCTTCTCCATCTCTTTGACTCCAAGATGGTGCCATGCGTCTAAAACGATCCCATCGACCTTGACAATGCCTTTTTTCTCCCATTTCGAGCGGTCAATCTCCTTAATATCGCGATAAAGATGTTTTTTTCCTTTATACACGAATCCTTCGTCATCATATTCCACTTTGAACGACGAAACCTTCCACAGATGGAGACCGACGGCTAAAGACGCGAGAAAAGCAAGCGCCATGAACTGCTTCTGGCGCTCCGTCGCCGTTTCACGCACCAGGTGCTGTTCTTCGAAAAACTTGTCATCGGCCGCCGGATATTTGACGAAACCGTCATACCCGAACCAGCATCCGAGCGCGGCCATCAATACCGTAACAAACAGGTGCCGCTTGAAGAATTCAGGATTGACCTTAAGCTTTTCCATGATAAAGAGCCTTTAAGCGTTCTTGTAGCCGTTGGCCCTGGCGTTCCAGGCGAAGAGCATGATCACCATACCCACGAGCGCCATAGCCGCGATCGCAAAGAGCGCCGCGCCCCAGCCGAAAGTCTCCTTCATAAAGGCGATCCCGATACCGGAAACGAGCGTCGAGAGGTATCCCATGATGCCGGCGAAACCGTTGGCCATCGCGGCGGCCTCGTTCGTGGCCTGATTGGCGACGATAATGCCGATCAGGGCCTGCGGCCCGTAGATGCAGAAACCCGCGCCCATCAGAAGCGCGGTCGCCTGCCAGATCGGCGCTCCCTGCGGCAGGAACCAGAAGCCGAAGGCGAAGAGCGCGGCGAAAAGCATGCAGAAAACGCACGTGCGCACTCCGCGGCCCCTGAACCATCTGTCCGTCGCCCAGCCGGCGAAGATGGTGCCGATCACCGCCGCCAGTTCAAACGCGATGATCATAAGTCCGCCCTTGGAGACGGGGATGTTCTTGAACTGCTTGAGGAACGTGGGCCCCCAGTCGAGGAATCCGAAGCGGATGATGTAGACGAAGAAGTTGGCGATCGCCACCATCCAGATGACCTTGTTGGTGAAAACAAGGCGCATACGGTCCTTGGTCGTCACGCCACTTTTCATTTCGCGCTTAACCTCTTTGCCCTCGATCTCAAGCTCCTCCACTCCGGCCTCGGTCGGAGAATCCTTGACCTTGAAGAAGCAGAAAACCGCAACCGCAAGCGCAAGCGCGGCCGGCACGTAAAAGCACCAGCGCCAGCCGAAGCCGAGCCCGAGCAGGAGCGAGCACAGCCCGAGCGCCATCACCGCGCCGAAGGAGTGCGAAGTGTTCCAGATCGACATCTTGGTCGCAAGTTCCTTCGGATGGATCCAGTGCGTGAGCATCTTCGCGCACGGCGGAAAGCCCATGCCCTGCGTCCAGCCGTTCAGAATCCAGAATATGGCGAAGAGCAGCGAAACCGAAGTGCAGCCGAAGCAGAAGTTCATGAGCGCGGAAAGCGCAAGACCCACCGTCATGAATATCCGTCCGTTCAGACGGTCGGCCCAGAACCCGTTCACGAAGCGGCTCAGTCCGTAAAGGATCCCGTGCAGCGAAAGCATCGTGCCGACGGCGTAGGTGGAAATCACCTTCTCCTCAAGCATCCCCGGCATCGCCATCGAAAGGTTTTTGCGCGTCAGATAGAAAAACGCATAAACGATCATGCTGCAGAAAATGAACGAGAACTGCGCCTTGCGGAACTTCTTTTCGTCTTTCATGGATTATGTGACCTTCCTTTTTTATGCGTCGATGAGATTGAACGTCTCGACCGTTATCGCAGGTTCGCTGCCGGTATATTTCGCGAGATCCTCCCGCGTCGTCTCGCCGGAGAGAACACAGACGAAATCGACCCCCGCGTTGTCGGCTATCGCCTTGTCGGTGTAGAGGCGGTCGCCGACGACGGCGATCTCTTCCGGCGCGAAGCGGTCGAGAACGGTCTTGAGAAGCGTGGGGCTGGGCTTGCCGAAAACACGGCTCGGCTTCATGCCGTTGGTGATTTCGAGAAACTTCATCATGCCTCCGATGTCCGGTATGGGGCCGCGCTCGCTCGGACAGCAGTTGTCGGGATGGGTGGCGACATAATCGACCGGCGTCCGATTGACGGTGCGCACCGGACACATCGGGCTCGGCGGCACGTTGCGCATGTTCCAAAGGCTCGTCGCGTCGGCAAGCTTCGCGTAGGTGAGTTCCTTGTCGTAGGTCAGTGCGATAAGCTCGTTCCTCTCGGGGTCGTATTCGAAGGCGACGCCGGCATCGGCAAGCCGTTCGGTCAGGTACGCCTTCACCTTTTCGCCCGCCATGAGATAAACGGATTTGTATCCCTTCTCGCGGATATACGCCTCCAAAGTGATGAGCGGAGTCAGAATCTGCTCCGGCCTGACCGGGATTCCCGCCCCGGCTATCTTTTTAATATATTCATCGGGCGTCTTCGAAGTGTTGTTGGTGAGATAGAAGAAACCGAATCTTCCGCTTACCGTCGACTCGATCACGAAATCGACGGCCGGTTTAATGGGATCGGGTCCCATGAAGAGCGTGCCATCGAGATCGCAGACGAAAGCCTTTTTCTTCGTTATGTCAAATCCGGCCATATGCCCCCTTTGAAATCAGTTGAACAGGAATTCGACGACATCGCCGTCCTGCATTTCGTATTCCTTGCCTTCCGGACGGAGAACCCCCGCCTCGCGCGCGCCCTTCTCTCCGCCGTATTTGACGTAATCGTCGAAGGAAACGACCTGCGCGCGGATGAAGCCTTTCTCGAAATCGGTGTGGATGACCCCGGCGCACTGCGGAGCCTTCCATCCCCGCCGGAACGTCCAGGCGCGCACCTCCTTCGGCCCCGCCGTCAGATAGCTCGCGAGCCCGAGCGTATGGTACGCAAGCGCGATCGTGCGGTCGAGCGAACTTTCCTCAAGCCCGTAGCTCTGCAGAAATTCCTTCGCCTCGTCGTCGTTCAGGCCCGCGAGATCCGCCTCCATCTGCGCGCAGATGACGACCGTCGCCGAGCCCTGTCTGTCGGCATAAGCCTTCAGAGCCTCCACATGGGGATTGCCCTCGCCGGTCACATTGTCGTCGCCGACATTCGCGCAGAAGATGACCGGCTTGTCGGTCAGAAAGTGCAGTTCCTTCAGAACCTGCAGAATCGCATCGCCCTCCTTGCGGGGAAACGATCTTACCGGCCGACCCTCTTCAAGATGCTTCAGGAGCGCCGCGCAGGCCTCCGCTTCAGGGCGCGATTGCGGCTTCGCCTTCGCTTCCTTGCTCACGCGCTCGTAGCGGCGCTGGAGCTGCTCCATGTCGGCAAGCACCAGTTCCGTTTCGATGACCTCGGCGTCCCCCGCCGGATCGATGGGAGCGGACTTGTTGCCGCCTTCCTGCACATGGATGATGTCATCGTTCTCGAAGCACCTGACCACGTGCAGAATCGCATCGCACTCGCGGATGTTGGCGAGGAACTTGTTGCCCAGTCCCTCGCCCTTGGACGCGCCTTTGACGAGCCCGGCGATGTCGGTGAAATCAACGGTCGCGCGGATGATCTGCTCGGTCTTGGCGATTTCCGCAAGTTTCTCAAGCCGCGCATCAGCGACCTCCACCACGGCCGAATTCGGCTCGATGGTGCAGAAAGGATAATTCTCCGCCGCCGCCTGCTGTTTCTTCGTCAGCGCATTGAACAATGTCGACTTGCCCACATTGGGCAGTCCCACGATACCGACCGACAGACTCATTTTTTC
>JAFVZE010000193.1 GCA_017508315.1 Kiritimatiellia bacterium
CCCTGGTCGCCTCTTTTCCTTGCGGATGTCGAGCGTTACATCGACGGCGTGGCTACCAACCAGACGGCTTTCTGGCAGGAGGATGGAGAGACGTACAATCTGTATGAAGTTCATCTGCCGGTCGGAGCGCATATCTCCGGCATCTGCAACAGGAATGACACATATGAATTTTCCGGCGGGGGCCGGATTGCGGAAATGGTCGTCTATGAGCGGCCACTCACTGCCCGCGAAAAAGTTGCAACGCGCAACTATCTGATGAAGAAATGGCTGGGTACTGCCGAAGAAGATCTTCAAGATCTGCCTGAACCGGCCGCATCGACATGCGAATTGACGGAATTGTCGGGTAACGGCACGCTTAAAGTAGCGGAACTTCGGCTTTCGCGGTTCACGGTGGATGTGAAAGGGAATGCCGCCGTTCCCGCAGTGACCGGAAACGTCGTCTTGCCCTCCGAGATCAATGTTGCCGTCGCTAATGCCGGTGAGCTTTCAATCGAAGACGCATTTGTGCCGGTCTTGAACTGCCCGTCGGTGAGCGGGCTTAAGAATTCGACAGTCGTGTTCGCGGGAGATCTCTCGTGGAAACTGGCCGGAATGAAAGCGAAGCTTGTGTTTGAAAAGGGTGTATTGGGAGTTCTTTTCCGTGCTCGTCGCAGCATCGCGATAATCGTTCGCTGAAGGAGAGTATATGAAGAGTTTCTGTTGGTTGCGCATGCCGTTTTTTGCGGCGTCGGTACTGATGGGCTTTGCGGCAAGTGCCGCGCCGTGGGATTCGGTTCCCGAGGGGCATCTGCCGCCCAAGACGATGGGTCGCGACTATTGGACTTTCTTTCACGAGTGGCGCTATTCCCACCCGCTATATCCGCTCACCGGCGCATGGGACAATCCCGAAATCGCGTCGCTGCCGATGTTCCGCGACTGCGGGCTCGTGTATTACTCCGGGAATCTTTCGCTTCCGAAGGACAAGGCGACGTGGCGCAAGGTCATAGGGAATTTCGGCGGCGAGAACGGCGTCTGGAAACGCTTTGAGTCTTCGGCGAAGAAAAACTGTCCGGCGACGATGCTCTTCCATCCCAAGTGCCGCTACACGCCCGCGCTCGCCGGAGAGATCGATCTTGATTACGACGATTACGAAGAATGGAAGCGCCGCCACCCGAATCTGGTGTCGGTGCGTTTCCAGAGCGAATGGGGCGTCGATCTCGTGCAGCGGATGCTGGGGCGCGATCGAGAGAAGGATCCGGCGGCAAGAGCGGTGCTGCAGGAGGTCTGGAACCGCTGGTCGTGGACCAACCGTTACGACCGTCTTGCCCAGGCGTACTGGTACATGAACCGGAAAATTGATCTCAACTACGGAGATCTTTCGATGTTCGAGTCATTCCGCAGCGCGAATTTCCTCGACCACATGGCGGCGGCGCGCGGCGCGACGACGCTCGTTTCAGAGACGACGAACACGAGCGACTGGAACAGCGAATACCGCTGGGATGTTTCATCTATGTTCATTCGCGGCGCGGCGCGCCAGTTCGGAGGACTGCCGTGGCACTGGTATGTGGCGTGTTTTTTCAACGGCCCGCGCAAAAACGGAGAGTGGGCCAACAACAGCAGCTGCTCACGCGGCGGAAAGTTCGGTCTCGCCGGCGGCACTTCGGATTCGCTTGAAAGACGCGTCTGCTATTTCGCCTATTTGAACGGAGCGCGCGCGGTCGAACCGGAATCGTGGGAGAGTAATTTCTTCGTCTCCAATTCCGTTTCGGGGAAGATGGAACTTACCCCTCGCGGTCGCAACTTCAGCGATTTTCACAACTTCACGGCGGCCAATCCCGACCGCGGCGCCGTCTATGCGCCGGTGGCGGTTCTTGTGCCGCTCGCCCAGGGCTACCACACCTGCGGCGGCAAGGCGTGGGGATTCTGTCCGTATACTCAGGCCGACAACATGGTTGACGGGATTTTCTTCACGATTGCGCCCGGGTTCGACCGCAGCAAATGGCTTGGCGAGGGGTATGAGGCGAATCTTCACAATTCGCGCTTTGCGCTCATGTACGATGTGCTCGTTCCCGACACCACCCAGAAGGATGCCGACTTCGCCGCCGCCATTGCCAAATATCCCGTTGCCGTTCTCGCCGGTGAATATCGCAAAGAATCCGGCGTCGCCGAACGGCTCTCGGCGTACGTGCGCGAAGGCGGCACGCTCTATATGAGCGCGTCGCAGCTTGACCTGGGATTTTCCACCGAAGTCGTCGGTGTTCGTGCGACCGGCAAGGCATTCGCTTTTTCCGGTGACTTTTTTGATCGTAAAGGAGTAAAACATGCTGCTGAGGGTGAGTATGACTGCGAAGAGCTGGAGCTTTCGCCGCAGGCAAAAGTGTTTCTGCGCGACGGCGAAGGGCGTGTTCTCGCTTCGGTTCACCGCTGCGGCAAGGGGCGGGTGGTCGTCGCCGCGCCGAAGTGGCTCGTGCCGCGTATGCCTGCCGACGGCAACTATGCCGTGCATCTGACGCGCACCGGACGCCGCCGTTTCTCCTTCATCGAGCATTTCCTTGATAGTCTTCAAAAGACGCTGTTCCCGGTCAAGGTCGAAGGCAGCGCCCAGTTCGGGCTTAACCGCAACGGAAGCGGCTGGTGGCTATGGTGCTTCAACAACCGCGGCGTCAGAAAGTTCGCCGACGCACCGCAGGAGATCGACCGCTCGTTTGATTCCGCGTTGTCGATCGATGTTTCGCGTCTCGGCGCAGTTTCCTGCCGCGAACTCGTTTCCGGTCGCGGCGCAGAGTTGAAAAACGGAAGCTTTTCCTGGAATCTTCCGGCTGGAGAACTGGCGGTGTTTGAACTGGTCAAAGGTGGTGAACGATGATAGCGGCATGTTTTCTTGCGGCCTTGGCACTGGTTCCCGCTCCGCGCAAAGTGGTGGAGACGGGCGGAACGACGACCAATGCCGCGGTGTCGTTTCGCTTTGACGGTTCGCTTCCCAAGGAGGGATACCGGCTTAAAGTCACC
>JAFVZE010000194.1 GCA_017508315.1 Kiritimatiellia bacterium
ACGCTCCGCGTCGCAGATTACGAGCATCTCGCCGTCAAGTTTGCGCTCCACTCCGTCGAGCGTCCTGATGGTCTCGCCTTCGCGGGCGGTTCTCACGACGATCATGCGGTCTTTAAGTTTGGTATGGTCGAAGGCGTGCATTGGCGCGCCGAGTTCGAGCATAACGTAGTTGGTGACGTCGACGACCAGCCCGAGCGAACGCACTCCGCAGAGTTCAAGCCGCTTGCGCATCAATTCCGGCGACGGACCGTCGGTGACGCTCTCGACGACTCTGGCGGTGTAGCGCGGGCACTTGACCGGATCCTCCACCGTGACCTTCACTTCGTCCGCGGCCTCGTTCCCGCTCTCGGTGAAATCGACCGGCGGCATCTTCACCTCGCGCCCGAGAATCGCGCCGAACTCCCGCGCCAGACCGACGACCGACAACGCATCGGGGCGGTTCCACGTAACCTCGATGTCAAAAACCGTTTCGGGCTTTTCCGCGCAGACGGCATCGCGCACCGGCGAGCCGGTCGCGACCTCCCGCGGAAACTCCATGATGCCGGAATGGTCGTCGCCCAGCATCAGCTCGCGCGAAGAGCAGCACATTCCGAACGACTCGACCCCGCGCAGTTTCCCCTTCTTGATCCTGAAACCGCCGTCGGGGACGACGGCTCCGATCTTCGCGAATGCCGTCTTTATGCCCTTGCGCATGTTCGGAGCGCCGCAGACGACCTGATACTCTTCGGCGCCGTCGCTCACCCTGCAGACGTGCAGATGGTCGGAATCCGGATGAGGTTCACACTCCACCACGTCCACCACGACAAAAAGATCGGAAAGCCGCGACCCGCCGACGGTCTCGACGCTTTCGACCTGCAATCCCGCCCGGGTCAGTTTTTCGGCAAGTTCCTTGGGATCGATATCATCTACTTTGACGTAATCATTCAGCCAGCTCAGGGGCAGTTTCATTTTCTTTTACTTCCTTGTTTTCAATCTTCTCTCCGGACTGCGCTTCCGCCGCATTCCGCTTTTCAGCCTCGCTCTGCGTCCCGACGGTCTTCTCCGGTTTCGCCGCGCCCTTGCGGCACTTGCGCCACTGCGGACCGTACTTGGGATATTTCTCGACCTGCGAATAGACGCCGTTGGTGAACGAAACCACATGCCCGGTGGAAACCAGCCAGTCAAGGTGCTTCCCGCTCTGCGCGTCGGCGGCAAACTCCGATCTGTCGCAGCACGGATTTTCGGCGATGAACTTCGCGATCGTGGCGAGTTCCTCGATCGCATGGTCCGCGTCGAACGGCTTGTACTCGACACCGGTGACGAACTCCGGACCCTTCGAGTCGTTGACGCGGAAGAAGTTCAGTTTGCGGTGATGGAACGCGCCGCGGAGCGCGAAACACATCGAATAGGGCGCCCGGCGCTCGGCCTCGACGGCCTCGCGCACCGCCCGCTGCAGGGACTTCACCGGGGACTTCATAGCCTGCGCGGCGGTGATCATGAGCCGCTTGGGAGTGTCGATGAGCGTGGGCAGAATCGTGCGGCGGAACTCCCCTTCGGCCTGTTCGCGGGAAAGCTCCGCCTCCGCGCCCTTGGCGGTGAAAACCGTCCTGCGCGTCGCACCGGCGCGCCAGCGCTCGATCTCCTCGCTGTCGCGCACCATCTCGATGCTGGCGCGGTAGCGCTCTTCGCTCATCTCGGGATAGCGCGTGCGGATCATCTCCTTTACGATATAGTTGAACTCGTGGATGTTCGGCGGACCCAAGAGTTCACCGCTCAGCCCGCACTTCGCCACGCAGTTGAAATTGCCCTTCGGAGGCTCGCACTCGATCTCCTTCGAATCGTAATAATCGCCGAGATGCGTGCCGAGAACATGGGCGATCACATCCTCTTCCCTGTCGGAGGCGAACGAACAGACCTTGCACTGGAAAAAGCGGATATCCCCCTTGGGCACGACTTTGAGCAGAATCGACTGGGGATTGTCGAGAAAGAACTGCGCAAGATCTCTGAGCTTGTATGCGTGGGTGTCGTTCTGGAGTTTGCGGATGATCGTGCCGAGCGCCTTGGTCTCGGGCAGTATCGTGATCTCCGCCTCCAGCCGCTGCACGCGTTCACGCGCCTGCGGCGCATCGCCGCGGCGCTTCTCGAACGGTCTTGCGCCGCTCTTTCCGAAACGGTCGTTTTTGAATCTGTCGCGCGGAGGACGGCGGTCGCCGTCGTCTCGCTGCGGACGGGGATTGCGGCGTTCCTGCGGCTCGGCGGCACTGCCGACGGTCACACCCGCGCTCTTGCGAGCCCAATCCGGCGTGAAATCAAACGAACCTAAACTGGAGATGTTGACTTGTTCTTCGCTCATGGTCGGTTATTATACCATAATTTACCGCTCTTCCATGCACATTTGACCTGATTCAAGCCGCCGGCAGTTCCAGCGTAAAGACACACCCCTGCGGGGAATTGGATTTCACCGTGAGCGTCCCTTTCATCGCCACGGCGAATTCTCTGGCCGTGCAGAGCCCGATGCCGAAACCGCCCTTTCCCGACTCAAGCACCGTGCGCGAGCGGTAGTAGCGGTCGAACGCCTTCTTCCGCTGCCGCTTCGTCATCCCCTGACCCTCATCGGTAAGCTCCATGCGCACCATTCCGCCGCCCCGGGAGAAAACCGCCCTCACCCGCCCGTAGGGCGCGGCGTATTTGAGATCGTTGCCGAGAAGGTTCCAGAGTATCTGCACGAGCATGGTGGAATCGGCCTTGACGGTAAAAGGCCCCTCTCCCGCGAAAACCGTCTCCACGTCGCCGCCGTCGAAGAGATCGCGGTAATCCTCGCGGAAAAGCGAATACGCCTCCTCGTACGCCGCTTTGAGATCGACAGGTTCGATCACCGGCGGGCGCCGTCTGCCGCCCAATTTGAGAAATTCGCGGATATTCTCGACCAGACGGATCATCCGCTCGTTCAATACTCTCGCATCCTCGTCGCTGCGGCCTATGGCGTAGCGCATACCGATCAGGGGCGTGGCGAGATCGTGGGCGCTGGCGGCGAGAAAATCGTCGCGTTCGCGGACGAACATCCAGAAATACCGCACCCCGAAAACCGTGATTCCGGCGAAAAGCAGCATGAAGAAAACACCCGCCGCGTACATGAGTGTTCCGTAGTCGAACTCTTCGACGGCGGCGACTTTCGTCGCGACGGACTTTTCCCCCTCGGCATACCACACCAGCCGCCCGCCTTCGCACTCTTCATAGTCCCAGCGCCCCGGTTTCATCTTTCGCGCGCTCTTCGGACGCTTCACGTCCTCCGTAAAAACCCGCTCCGCCGGAATTTCGCCGTTTTTCAGATCCTCGGCGACAAGCCGGTATTCCGCGACCGCTCTCCGGTGTTCGTTATGAACGATCTCCGGAACTTTGTCGTATAGGAAATACGATCCGCCGGCGATTATCACCGCCGCCGGCAGGCACAGGAGAAAACCGTTCCAGTAAAGCCGACGATCCCTTTCCACGGCTCAGATCCCCAAAAGCCGCCGGGCGCGGCCGAACTGCGCGGAAAGATCGATTTTCCGATCTCCGTCGACGTATCCTCCCGCCCTGAGAGTATCCAGAAACCGCCGGAATTTGCTCTGCCCCGGAGCGAGATTGTCGAGCGCGCGCACCTCGGCGGAGCCGGAAGTGCACGCTTCCGAGAGCATCCCCGTCGACTCGGCGGTGACGTAAAGCCGCTTCGCCAGCCTGACGAACGCGGGTATGGGATTGAACCTGTCGCGGGAGTAGATGAGTTTGTAGTCAAAGGGGAACGAATCGACGACTTCCTCGACGTCACCCGGCGTCCGGCGCGAAGTCGTGACCCAGTATTCGACATCGCCGTTTTCCGCAAAAATCCTCTCAAGCTCCCTGCGCATCCAGACCGCGCTCATCGTCGAAACGCGGTTGGGCCCGCCGACGATGACGGCGACCGCGTCTTTCTTCGGCGCGTGAAGTTTCAGAAACTCCGCCGTTCCCCTGTCGTAGAATTCCTCGTCGGCGGCGACCAGGTTGGCTGGAATCTCCACCACGTTGGAGGCCTTGCGGGGATTGTCGAACGACGGCGCCATCACGCAGTCGAACCCCCGAAGACTGTAACCGCGCGGATACAGCACCGCCGCCGCCGGCAGTCCAAGCCGCCGGGACAGGGTCTTTACCGCGTAAAACGTCCCCGAGCCGGCACCGATCACCGCCGCGAAGTTCTTGCCGGAAATTCCGCCTTCGATGCGGAACAGTCCCGGAGAGCGCATCCCGAAACGGTCCAGCGCATAGCTGGCAAGTTTGTGGAAACGGGAACGGAAACGCACCGGGCAGAGTTCGAAACCGCAGCCGAGCGAACGCGCGAACGCCTTGGACTGGTTTTCGTGTCCGGCTTTGCCGTCGGTGAGAACAAGCACCGTTTTCATGACATTTTCAGATCGGCGATTTTCGCGGTCTTCGAATTCCGCGATTTCAGAACTTCCTTCACCGCCTGCCGCATCTTGCGCTTGGCCGAGGCGAGCGGCGACTTGATGGTGCATCCCGCCGCCTTCAGATGCCCGCCGCCGCCGAATTTGCCGGCGATCACCGTCGCATCCCAGTCGCCGCGGGTCCGGATCGAACAGCGCGTCTCCTTGGTGCGGTCGGGAATCTGGTAGAAGAAGAGCGCGATTTCGTTTTTCGCGACCGAACGCGGAATCTCGATTATGTCTTCGGCGTCGGCCTTGGTGCCGCGCACCGATCGGAAATCGTCGCGGGTGAGGGTGACCTCCGCCACCTTGCGGTTTTTCCAGATGTGGAGCGAGCGCCACGCGATGCGCTTGAGCTCTATCGCCTTGCGCGTGAATCCGCCGTATATGATGTCGTTTATGAAGGAAGTTCTCACTCCGTGCTTGAGCAGATCGCCGGCGGCGCGCAAAGTTCCCGGTTTCGTGGAGTCGTAGGCGAAACGCCCGGAATCGGTGACCATCGCCACCCACAGCGCTTCGGCCGAAGAGCGCTCGAGTTTCCATTCGTTCCACTTGGCGAAACGCCAGATGAGCTCGCCCGTGGAAGACGCCTCCGGATCGAGAATCGAAACGTCTCCGAAAGCCGTGTTGGTGTGGTGATGGTCGATGCAGACGATCGGCAGTTTCTCGGCGACCGGCCGCACTTCGCCCGGCATCCGGTCGAATGTGGCGCAATCGACGGCGATGAACAGATCGAAGCGCTGACGCTTCAGTCTGCGGACCGGGATCATGTCCTCCACACCGTCCAGAAACCCAAGTTTACCGAGCGAATTCAAATCGGCGGTGGCGAACGCCTGTTTGCCCGCGTTGTTCAGAAGCCGCGCCAGCGCCAGCATGGAGCCGAGCGCATCCCCGTCGGGACTGAGATGTCCGGAAATCAGAATGCGTCTCGCCCTGGCGATGAGCGCGGCCGCTTTTTCGTATTCTTCGCGTTTGCCGGCCATCGATCTCAGAATTTCACCGGCTTGATATGCCAGATTTTCTCGGCGTATTCCAAAACCGCGCGGTCGGAAGAGAATCTTCCCGAACGGGCGATGTTGACGAGCGACATCCTGTTCCAGAGCGCGGCGTCGCGGTAGGCCGCGTCGACGCGGTCCTGCGCCTCGCAGTAGCTCTTGAGATCGGCCAGCAGCATGTAATGGTCGTTGTGGTCGAGAAGACTGCGCAGAATCGGATCGAAAAGCCCCGGCTCCAGCAGCGAAAAGACGTTCGACCTGATCATGTCGAGCGCCATGCGGATTTCGGGATCGGCGAGATAGACGTCCTTCGACACGTAGGACGGGCGCAGACGCTCCACGTCGGCCGTGCGCATTCCGAAAAGGAACATGTTCTCGTCGCCGATCTCCTGGTTGATCTCGACGTTCGCGCCGTCGTAGGTGCCGAGCGTCAGCGCGCCGTTCATCATGAACTTCATGTTGCCCGTGCCCGACGCCTCCATGCCCGCGAGCGAAATCTGCTCGGAGACTTCCGCCGCCGGGATTATCTTCTCGGCGAGCGACACGCGGTAGTCGGGCAGGAACGCGACCGACAGCCGTCCGCGGGTCTTGGGGTTGGAGTTCACCACCTTGGCGATGCCGTGGATGAAACGGATGATGAGTTTGGCCATGTGGTAGCCGGGCGCCGCCTTCGCCGCGAAGATGAAACTGCGCGGCACGGGATCGTACGAGGAATCGTTGAGGAGGCGGTTGTAGAGAATGATGATGTAGAGCGCGAGCATCAGCTGGCGCTTGTACTCGTGCAGTCGCTTGACCTGCACGTCGAAGATCGCCTGCGGATCGAGCTTCACCCCGAGTTCGCGCTGCACCCAGTTGGAAAGCTGCCCCTTGTTGGACTTCTTGATCTTGGCGAGCGCGCTGAGGAAATCGGAATCGCCGGTGAAACGCTCGAGATCGCGCAGCCGGTCGAGATGCGTTATCCACTCCTCGCCGATCGATTCGGAGATGAGTTGCGCGAGCATCGGGTTGGCCTTCAGAAGCCAACGCCGCGGCGTGATGCCGTTGGTGACGTTGTGGAACTTCTCCGGACAGAAGTCGTGGAAATCCCTGAACAGGCTGTCCTTGAGAATCTGCGAGTGGAGTTCGGCGACGCCGTTGACGGAGGAAGAGCCGATTATGCACAGATGCGCCATGCGCACGTAGCGCTCGCCGTTCTCGTCGATGAGCGACATGCGCTGGAGACGCTTGACGTCTCCGGGATACTGCGCGGAGATCTCCTGCAGGAAACGTCCGTTGATTTCGTAGATTATCTGCAGGTGGCGCGGCAGCAGCCGCTCCATCATCGCCACCGGCCACTTTTCGAGCGCCTCGGGAAGGATCGTGTGGTTGGTGTAGCCGGTCGAACGGCGCGTCAGATCCCACGCCTTGTCCCAGCCGAGCCCCTCGTGGTCGACGAGGATGCGCATCAGTTCGGGGATCACCAGCGCCGGATGCGTCTCGTTGAGGTGGATGAACACCTTGTCCGGAAGCGCGTCCCATGTCCTGTTGAGTTCGCGGTAGCGGCGCAGAATGTCTTTGAGCGAACAGGTGACGAAGAAGTACTGCTGCCTCAGGCGCAGTTCCTTGCCGGCCATCGTGTTGTCGTTGGGGTAGAGAACCTTGGTCAGGTTCTCGGCGAGCACCTTCGACTCCACCGCTTCGACGTAGCTGCCCTTGTTGAAGTCGGCGAGATCGAACTCCTCCATCGCCCGCGCCGACCAGAGGCGCAGGGAGTTGACCGCGTTGCTGTAGCCGACGATAGGCAGGTCGTAGGGAACGCCCTCGACGTGTTCGGCGGCGACCCACCGCCACTGCTGGCGGCCGGCGACGTTGAAACATTCGACATGGCCGCCGAAGTGGACGAACTGCGAATACTCCGGACGCTCCATCTCCCACGGATAGCCGTTCTTGAGCCAGCCGTCAGGCTCTTCGACCTGGGCGCCGTCGACGATCTTCTGGCGGAAGATGCCGTAGTCGTACCTGAGACCGTAGCCCATGCCGGCGAGATCGAGCGTCGACATCGAATCGAGATAGCATGCCGCAAGGCGTCCGAGGCCGCCGTTGCCCAGACCCGCATCCGTCTCGTAGTCCCGCAGGTTGTTCCAGTCGATGCCGTATTCCTTGAGCGCGTCGCGGCAGAGCTGGTCGGCCTTGAGGTTGATGACGTTGTTTCCGAGAAGCCGTCCCATCAGAAATTCAAGCGAAAGATAGTAGACGCGCTTGGTGTTTTCGCTGAGATATTTCTCCTGAGTGCCGATCCAGCGCTCGACGATGCGGTCTCTGACGGCGTTGGCGAAAGCCGTATACTGATCGCGCTCGGTCGCGCGGCCGTCGCCCTTGGCGAGCGAATAGCGCAGATGCCACGCGAAATCCTCCTTCAACCCCTCCACCGACATCTCGACGCGGCGGTCTTTCTTCTTTGCAGCAGTTTTCTTCATTTTCGGTTATCTCACTTAAAGAGCGACTTGAGCATATCGGCGGCATCCTTCACCGCCTTCAGATCGCCTTTTCTGATCCGCTTTTTGAAATCGTCGGCACCGCCTTCCACAAGCGGGACCAGAGCGCCAAGACCGTCCTGCACCGATCCGACCGTCCCCATGACCGCGTTGAGAAGCTGATCGCCGAGTTCCATAAGCGTTACACCGCCGGATTTCTCGCCGACGCCCGTCAGAGTTATCGGAGGAACCGGTACCGGCAGCGGACCGAACTTGACGGTGATTCCGCTTATGCTGAGCCTGTCGATTATCACTTTCTTCGATTTCTCCCCTTCCCCGTCCACGCGCTTCGCATCCGGCCGCGCCGGAGAATTTTCCGCCGACGGCTCGACCGTCTCGGACTCCGTTTCCGGTCCCGAGACGTTTTTCGAGATCTGGTCGAAGTTGTTGACTCCGTCTTTGCTCACGTAACTGACGAACACATCCCTTATGACGACCTCTTTGAGCCGGATCACGTCGGACATGGCGCCGGCGACATCGCCGACCACCTCCGCCGCGCCGACTTTAAGAGCGATGCTCTCGGAATAACCCTCGGGATTGCCGAGGAGCAGGTCACCGGCAGCCGCCCTGCCGTCATAGGCGTTCAGCGAAAGCCTGCCGAGTTCGAATCTGGTCTTCGTAAGTCCCGGCACGACGGAATTGGCGGCGAATTTCACCGCCGAGGCGAGCCACAACGGATGCGCCAGAAGCAGAACCACCAGCAGCAGGATCAGACCAAGCAGCGCTTTGACCGCCGCAACGACGATTTTTTTCATTTCATTTCCTCCACGGTTATCTTGGTCCGGTGACCGGAACCGACGGTTTCGACCTCCATGACATTGGCCATCCAGCGTCCGCCGAATTTTTTCACTCTCGTCCCCCACAGCCGGCGGATCGTCTTGTCGCCGCGGAACTCCTCCGCCTGCAGCATCGCGCCGGTCTTGCGGTCAACCCACACGCGAACGGCGCGCTCGCCCTTTTTCATCACCACCACGGCGCATACCTGTCCGTGCACGGTCTCGCCTTCGCGCTCCCCGTCGAAGGAAAAATCGTCCCACCACAGATAGTCAAGCGTCAGATCGCTCCAGGTCACATCCGTTTCAAGGATGCGCCCTTCGCGTTTGAACCCGACCGCCTTGCCGTCGGAATCCGTCAGTTTCAGATCGGTAGCCCCGTTGCGCCGCTCCAGACGGTAGCCGTACTCGGCCTTCGGGATGCCCCTGCGGTTGCGCAGTATGATGCGTCCGGAAAGCTCGACATTGTCGGGAATCATCGTGCGGCAGCTTTCCATCAGCTCCTTCGCAGACGCATCGCGCGAGAGCACCGCAGGCTCCTTCCCTCCGGCGATCGCCGCGGCACCCAGAAGAACAACCGCCATGATATTCATCATCTGACCGCTCCTTCCAGCTGCGCATCGGCCGGGCCTCCGATCGCGCGGCCGGTTTCGTAATAGCGGCGCGCCGTCGTTTTCGCCTCCGGCCGGATCTGGATTATCAGCCTTGCCATGTTGTAATAGGCGTAGTGGCTGCGCGGATTGGACATGATCGCGCTGTCCAGAGTTTTCTCCGCCGCCTTGTAATCCCCGCGGGCCGTCTCCAGCGCCGCCCTCAGATTAAGCGCCGCCGCGCCGTTGGGCTTCTCTTCGAGCATTTCGCCGATCTGAATCGCCGCCGCCTCGAACTCTCCCGCGGCGATATCCGCTATAATCCGGTCGCTGCGGGTTTTGGCGATCTTTCTTTCCTTCTTCGCGGCAGGTTTTTCAACTTCATCCTCCACCTCTTCCCCCGCAGTCGCCCGCTTCTCCTTCTTCTCCGCTTTCCCGGCCGCGCCCTTCTTCCCCGCGCGTTCCGCCGCCAATTTCTTCTCAAGTTCGGTCGTATCGCTTACCGCCACCGCCTTGGCGTTTTCCCTGACCTGGCTCATGAGCAGGGAATCGATGGCCGCGTTGACATAGGCGCGTTTGTTGCGCACGGTGGCGAACTCCGGCTTGCCGACCCGATCCGGGTTCTCCAGTTCGATTTTATCAAGCGCCGAAAGCGCTTCGCGGTATTTGGCGACGGCATCCTGCGCCTTGCCGTCGGCGGCGAGATCGGACGCTTCGTCGATGAGCACGGAAGCCGGCTCCATAAGTTCCGACATGCGCGGAGGCTTTTGGGCATCCTCTTCGCTTCCGAACGGCCAATACCACGCCGCGGCGGCCTGGAAAACCGCGGCAAAAACAGATATAAACGCAACAAGTCGATTCATAACGGACATTATACCAAAAACCGCACCTCCCAGGGACCGTTATTCCGCCAGCATTCTCGGACGGATTCGACGGTAGGCTCGACGTAAATCGCGCTGGCCTGATGGCGAAACCACGTATCCTGACGCTTGGCGAGCTGACATGTGCGGATGAAAATACGTTCGCGGTCATCGCCATCCCGATAGCCGATGGCGAGCGACGAGGTCCGCGACCATACCGGATATTCTTCGCGCAGACGCGATTTTTCAGCCTCCAATCCCGCCATGAACATATCGTCGAGACGCCTGCGGATGCGCTCGCGCACGACTGCACGGTCGATCTTTATGACCGGATACCGCGGCGGCGGCTTCTCCCACCTGCGGTCAAGGCCTCTGAGCAGCGCCGAAAAGTAAAGCCCCGTCCCTCCGACGATCACGACCGGCACGTCTGCCGGAACCTGGCTTATCCACTGCGCGGCGCTTCTGAGCCACGCCCCCGAGGAAAATTCCTCCGCCGGCGTCACTATATCGACACCGCCCATGCCGAATTCCTCTATCTCCCCGCGCGGAGGCTTGGCGGTGCCGATATCCATACCTTTGTAGACGAGCATCGAGTCGGCGGAGAGAATCCTCGCGCCCATTTCCCTGGCAAGAGTCGCGGCGATCGCGCTTTTACCGCTTGCGGTGGGGCCCGCTAACAGGTACGCTTGCCGAACGAGCATAGGATCATGATTCCCGCGGCGACGGAAATGTAGGCGTCCGCCAGATTGAAACACGGGAAATGCGACGTCTTCCAGTAGAAATCGAACATGTCTATCACATATCCCCGGCAGACGCGGTCAATCAGATTTCCGGCGATACCGGCGTAAAGCAGTATTTCCGCGATCCGGTCAGGGATTTTTTCCCCGAACACCGACCTGCGCTTCCAGATCAGAAAACCGAACGCGGCAAAACCGAACGCCGCCAGCGGCCACACGTGCCCCTGCAGCATTCCCCAGGCGCAGCCGCGGTTTTCGACGTACGCAAGATTGAAAAAACCGGGCAAGACCGTGATCGCGGCCCTGCCCTTGAGCAATCCGGCCGCCAACTCCTTTACGAGCGCATCGGCCAACACCAGATTGGATACTGCACAAAACGCTATGAGCGCGAACCTCACTTGAGCCCGCGCTCCATCTCGCTCTGGCACTCCATGCAGGTGAGCACGAACGGCTGGTTCATGAGCCGCGGCTTGCGGATGAGCTGTCCGCAGGAGGTGCACACGCCGTACGAGCCGTCGTCGATGCGGTGCAACGCCTCCTCGATCTGCTGAATGGTGCGGTTGATGTTGCCCATCTGTCCGAGCGCCTGCAGACGAAGCGTCTGATTGGTGCCGTCGCCGCCGTCGGCCTCGTGGTCCTCCGACTCGTTGAAGCCGGTCGCCTTCATGGCGTCGACGCCGGAAAGCGCCTTCTCCCTCGCCGCCAGCAGACGCTTGCGGAACTCCTTGAGATCGGACTCGGGGAACTTCTCGGTCATCTGCCCCTGCGTACGGGTGACGGGTCTGCGCGTCAGACGGATTTCCGATTTGGCGTTCTCCATGTCAATTTTTGCCGCCGAGCGCTTCATCTCCTCGGCGATGGACATGGCGAAGGCGACCGCTTTGGCGGTGTCGATCTCGCGGTATTCCTGCGGAGCGGCCTTGGCGATCACCGGCGCCTTGCGGATGATGCGCGGGGGCACCCGTTTGACCACCTTAACTTCCGGTTTCTCTTTCACCGCCGGCTTGGCCGGTTTTGCCTTGGCGGGCGATTTCACGGCAGGCTTGGAGGCCTTGGAAGCCGGCTTCACCGTCGACTTGACGGTTTTGGTCCTGGCGGTTGATTCTTTTGTCTTCTTGCTTGCCATATTCGTCCCTCCTGTTCCTGTCAAAGTTTCATCCACCGCTTGGTCTCTTCGCCCAGCGGCAGAATTTCCCTAATGGTAGCCAATTCGACATTGCCGTCTGAATCCGGAAGTTCGAACGAATCCCCGACCTTCTTGCCCATGAGATTCTTGGCGACTCTGGTCTGCGAAGAGATGATGCCCCGCTCGAGATCGTTGTCCCACTCGCCGAGAATCACATACCGGCGCTCGCCGGCCTTCGCGCCGATGACGACCTCGACACCGGGCATAACCTCATCCGTCGTCGCGTCGGCGAAATCGCCGGGCTTGACGGCAGCCAGCTCCGCCTGCATGACCGTCTGCTTCTGCATCAGCACGCGCTGTTCGTCTTTGGCGTACTGGTATTCGGAATTTTCCGAAAGATCGCCGTAGCTCTTGGCGAACTCGATGCGCTTGACGTTCGCGGGCATATCCTCGCTGATGAGTTTGCGGTATTCGCGCTGCTTCTCCTCGTAGCTGCGCGGCGAGGTTATGCGGGCATACTCGCGTTTCTTCTCGACCTTCACCAGATGCGCCTCAAGCTCGGGGGCAATCTTGGTCATGCGCACCACGATGGCGTGATGGGTCGAAGGATCCCACGCTATCGACGCCTGGAAGCGCTCGAAGAAATGCGCGCGGTCCGCCTCGGGGAGCCAGCCGAACATCTTCTCAAGCCAGTTGCGGTCACCGAAAAGACGGCGCACGAGATTCTGCATCTTCAGCGTCTCTCCGCTCTGCCGGCCCTCGCCGAGCGCGATCGCGTGCGTGAGAATCGTCAGCAGCGGAGGAAGTTCGCTCCAGTCCCTGAACATCTCGTATTTGCCGGCGAGCAGCGTTATCAGCGTAGCGGGAGCCTTGGGCTCCTTCATGTACGCGCCGATCGCTTCGCGGCAGGCGGCCTCTTTGCCGAAACGCTCGGCGATCTCGGCCACGGCCGTGAAGCAGAACTCCGGAATCGCCTTGTAGAGCCGGTCTCTGGCCTGATCGTCGACGGCGAGAAAGGCGAGAAACTGTCCGACTTCGCGCGCCGGCAGTTCGGCGGCCGCGGCGATGAAGCGCTTGCGCTCCCAGAGATATTCGCGCATCTCGCAGGCCGGGGGATTGGCGAAGCCGAGCTCCGTGACCGCGCAGGCGAGCCGCGCATAAAGCGCATCGTCGACCTTGCGCGCCGCCGTGACGGCAAAGACGAGCCTTTCCTCGATCGTCTTCTTCGACTCCCCGTCGGCGGTCTGCAGTTTTCCGCGGGCGACGAATTCGCGCACCGAGGAGAGCACCAGTTTCGGATCGGTCTCGTGCGAAAACGCCATCAGCCATCCTTCGCCGTAATCCTCGGCCGCCGGACGCAGAATTATGGGCTCGGTGCGCTTGACCGGAATTTCCACGAGCCGGTCCTTGCGCAGATCGGCGCGGGCGCGCTCCCAGAAACTCTTCCAGCCGGCGCTCTTTATCAGTCCGTTCTGGACGCAGACGGTTTCGAGTTTCGTCAGCGTCATATCGCCGTAACTGCGCAGAACGGTCTTCACGAATTCGCCGGGCTGTTCCTTGAGCATTTTCTCGACGCGGGCGGGGTCGCCCTTGCAGATCACCAGAATATGGTCTTCAGGGGCGCACACGAGCATATCGACCGCGGCGGCGTAGGTGAACTGGTGCGCCCGCCTGACTTTGAAATCGACCGTTATGCGGCGGTAGAAATAATCCAGTTTGCGCACGACTCCGAGTCCCCAGGCTTCGCTGAGCACCATTGACCCGAGCTGGAAACTCATCAGTTTTTCAAGCCGGACGAGCGCCTCGTCCAGCGAACGGTCCTCAAAACCGGCACCGTCGAGAAACGAAAGAAGAAGACGGTCTTTCGTCGTCTTCTTCAATGCATCCTTGACGCCCTCGCCCCGAAGCTGCTTCGCCAGTTCCGACTGATTGCTCCGCACCAAGGCGAACGCGCCCTCAAAATCCTGCTTTTCGGCGCATTCGTTCAATTTGCCTGCCAACTCTTCCGATATAGGCATTTCTACCCCTCCGTTTTTGAAATTTCGTGGCGGAAATTATATCATAAACGGATGATGAGGAACAGTCCCCAAATCAAAGCGGGGCAGCAGTTCCGGCAGTGAAACGCGCTCGCCGACGCCGCACCATGCGCAGCTTGCGCCGAGCATTCCGATGACCTCCTCCGGAGCCTTCCCCGATGCGCGGAAAGTTGAAATGCGCGTATCGCCGTGACGCTTTGCCAAACGCCTGCCGTCGCGCCCCACCACCAGCGGCACGTGGCAGTACGCCGGCGTCGGCAGTCCGAGAGCCCGCTGCAGAAGTATCTGCGCCGGTGTCGCCGGCATGAGATCGTCGCCGCGCACGACTTCGCTCACCCCCATGGAAGCATCATCAACCACCACCGCGAGCGTATAACCGGCTCCGCCTTCGTCGCGAGCGAGCGGAAAATCCCCCAGCGTCGAAAACACATCCTGCTCGAACCGTCCGGCGAAAACATCGTCGAAACCGACCGTAGCGCCCTCCTGGACTCTGAAACGCCAGCAGGGCGTCCCGCCGCCCTTGGCTTCGACGGCGGCTTCCCAGTCCGGAAATCTGCCTCGGCAGACGCCGCCGTAGCGCAGCTGCTCGCCGGCGTGAGGGGCGGACTGGGCGTTTTCGACGTCACGCCGCGAACAAGCGCAGGGATAGACAAGCGCCCCGCCGTCGCCGGCGGTCTTGCTTTTCAGAATCTCCAGCGCTCCGCGGTACATGTCTTTGCGCCGCGACTGCACATACTCCTCGTCCCAGTCGAACCCGAGCCATTTGAGATCCTCGATCGCGCCGGCGGCGGCTCCCGGCTTGTCGCGCGGATGATCAAGGTCCTCCATGCGCAACACGATCTTCCCTCCGAGCGAACGGGCGCGCAGCCATGCGATCATGAACGTGCGCGCATTGCCGAGATGCAGCGCCCCGGTAGGACTCGGCGCAAGCCGCCCCACATAGGGTTTCAACGGTTTTTCCAGTACTTTTTCCATTCCGCGATGAATTCGTCGAGTTTCTCGGCGCTGCCGAACGCAGCTTCCGTCGCCTTGTGCATATCACGGAATTTCAGCAACGCGCCGATATAGTCGCGCTTAAGGTTCTTGAACGGCTGAAAACGGATTTCCCGGACGCCGTGTTCGATGAAATTCGCCAGCGACCATGCCAGACGGTATTTGAAATGGCGCTCGGCATCGCCGCCGGAATAGAACTCGCCGTAGTCCATCCGCATCAGGGCCGGAATCGACAACGCGGCGTTCTCGATCCATTCGGGCGTGGCGTCGATTCCGGCGCCCCATTCGCCGCCGTCGTCGTCTTCGAAATACTGCGCGTAGCCTTCATTGAACCATGGCGATGCCTGCAGCATCGAAACCGCGTACGAGAGATACTGGTGGAAAGCCTCGTGTCTGATCGTCCGCATAAGACCGTCCGTCCCGGACTGCGGCAGATAGGCGACAAGTTCGCGCCGCGTCGGGTTCCAGTACGCCGCGCTCCACGCCATCTCCTCGCCCGCGGCGCCGATATAGCCGTCGCGGTCGGCGTAAATCCGCGCCACGCAAAGGACGTTGGACGGATTGAGCGGAGAGGGAAGCGTCTCCGCGTAACGCAGACGCATGCGGGCAAGATCGTTGGTCAGCGCGGTTATGAAAGATCCGCCCGCGGGCAGTTCGTCAAGAATCGAAAACTCCTCGGCGTCGGTGCACCGCCAACTGCCGTAGAGCGCGACCGAACGTCTGGCGTCGGCCCGCAGAAGTTCGCGCTCGCCCTGAACTTCCGGCCGCGGCGGTGGCGCCGGAAATCTGCGTCTCCACCCGTCCGACAGAAAATCGTCGGTGAAAATCCTCACCATCTCGGAATGCTCGTCACTTTCCGCCAGTTCCCACGTCGCCATGAACCAGCAAGGTGATTTTTCTGGCAGAAACGCGCACACCACGACGCTTTCGTTGGTACCGTGATAGAAGTCGACATCCCTGTATCCGCGCGGCATCCGGCGCGGCGCGGTTCCTTTCTCCGGCAGTTCGACCGGCGAAAGCGCGGAAATCGCCCGCCGCAGCGCCCTGATATCGCGCTTGTCGATTTTCACGCGGTCCTGCGCGTATTGCGTCCGCGTAACCGTCTCGTGCCGATCCGCCGCCGGCGGCGCAAAATCAAGCCTGGCAAGCATGAAAGTCCTGCCGTCGTCGTCCGTCCATCGTCCTTCAACCGCCTGCGAAGTCCACAGGTCCAAACGGTCGTAACGGTCCTCAAGACGCATTTGTCCGTCTTCACTGACCAAATACGCCTCCGCCCGCGGCATATCAAGCGGCGCGGGATCGGCGAAGAACATCGATATCGCAAGCAAAAGCATTTGCGGTGATTATACCAAGTTTTCACCTCGGAACGCCAGCCCGAGCCGGTTCAATCCTTTTCGCTTTCGCATCCAGCATTCTGACCGTGAAACCGGCGATATGACTTCCGGACGGATGCAAAGCGCGAAACATAACGAAAAAACGCCACGGACTTCCGTGGCGTTTCCCGTGTCAAACCGACCGTCAGATCAGTTCAACTCCATGCGCCCGCGGCGCGAACGGTTGCGGATGCGCGCACGGGCGGATTTCTTGCGTGCCTTGACGCAAGGCTTTTCGAAATAGCGCTGATCGCGCAGCGTCTTCAGAAGACCCTCCTTGTCGAGAATCTTTTTCATGCGCTTGAGACCGCGCTCGACCGACTCGCCCTTCTTGAGCTTGAGTACGATAGCCATTACTTCACCTCCTTCGCCGGCTCTTTGGTCTCCGCGGCGGGAGCGGCCTCGCCGGCCGTGACCCACTGGAGAATGCACATCTCGGCCGCGTCGCCCTTGCGGGTTCCGAGCTTGACGATGCGCGTGTAACCGCCGTTGCGGTCTTTCATGGCGGGAGCGATCTTGTCGAAAAGCTTCTGCACGGCCTTGGGGTCGAGCAGGCGGCTGGCGGCGAGACGACGGGCGGAGAGATCGCCCTTCTTGGCGATCGTGACCATCTTGTCGGCGTCTTTGCGCGCTTCCTTGGCCTTCGGCAAAGTCGTCTTGATCGACTCCGCGAGGATGAGATTCGTGACGAGGCTCTTCATGAGCATCGCACGGTGGGCGGTGGAACGCCCGAACTTTTTCATAACTCTTTGATGACGCATTTCTGAAAACTCCTAAGTTCTTATTTCTTGCTCTCGAGAAGATCCGGATCGAACTTGTAGCCGAAGGAAAGTCCGAGCGAGTTGAGCTTCTCCTTGATTTCCGTCAGCGACTTCTTGCCGAAGTTGCGGTACTTGAGCATATCCGCCTCGGTTTTGGAGGCGAGTTCGCCGACCGTCGAGATGTTCGCGTTGTTAAGGCAGTTCGCCGCACGGACCGAGAGTTCGATCTCGTTGACGGACATATTGAGGAGCTTGCGGAGTTTTTCGCGCTCGTTGGCATCCTTGGCCTCGTTGTCCTCGAACTCGAGCGTCTGCTCGCCGGCGTAGTCGACGAACACGTCGAGATGGCGGCGGAGAACCGCTCCGGCGGTCTTGAGCGCCTCCTCCGGATCGATGCGACCGTCGGTCCAGATGTCCAAAACAAGTTTCTCGTAGTCGGTACGCTGACCGACGCGGGTGTTCTCGACGAGGAAGTTGACGCGGGTGACCGGCGAGAAAATCGAATCGATGGCGATCTTTCCGATCTCCTGATCCGGCTTCTTGTTGCCTTCGGCAAGGCAGAAGCCGCGGCCGGTGCGGACATCGCACTCCATCTCAAGCGATCCGTCGATATCCAGCGTGCAGATCTCCTGACGGGGATTGAGCACCTGAACGTTGTTGGCCTCGGCGAAATCGCCGGCCGTCACCGTGCAGGGCCCCTTGGCCTTGAGGGTGAGCGTCTGCGCTTCACGCGAATAGGTCTTGAGCAGAACGCGCTTGAGGTTCAGAATGATGTCGGTGACATCCTCCGTGCACCCCTTGATCGTCGAAAACTCGTGATTCACGCCCTTTATCTTGACGGACGAGATCGCGGCGCCTTCAATCGAGGAAAGAAGAACGCGGCGAAGCGAGTTGCCAATCGTCCGGGCATAACCGATTTCGAAAGGCTCCGCCGTGAAACGAGTGTACGTAGCGGTTTTGGTCGCTTCGTCGATCTGTACGTTATGCGGCATTTCGAATCGGCTCAAACGGATAGGCATTTGTTACCTCCCTTGAAAGATTGAAGAAAAACGGTTATCAACGCGAATACAATTCGACGATGGCCTGCTCATCGACGATCGGAGCGATCTGCTCGCGCGTCGGGACGGCGAGAACCTCGGCCTTGAGATTGGCCCGGTCGAACTGCATCCAAACGGGAAGCTGGGCGCCGGTGGCAGCCTCTACGCTGCGGTTGGCGGCATCCTTGGACTTCGCGGCGTCCTTGACGGAAACCGTATCTCCGACATTGACGATCATCGAGGGAACGGCAGCCTTGCGACCGTTGACTTCGATATGACCGTGCAGAACGAACTGGCGCGCGGCGCGGCGGCTGGGCGCGAGGCCGAGACGGTAGACGACGTTGTCGAGACGCATCTCAAGCTGCTGGAGGAGAAGTTCGCCGGTGATGCCTTCCTTGCGGAGAGCCTCCTGGAAGAAGCGGCGGAACTGAAGCTCGCCCATGCCGTACTGACGGCGGAGCGACTGCTTCTGGCGAAGCTGGCTGCCGTATTCCGACATCTTCTTGGCGCGGCGGCCGACATGCATGCCGGGAACGCCGGTACCCTGTTCGATCGGGCACTTGGCCATGTAGCAACGGGCGCCTTTGAGGAAGAGCTTCTGCCCTTCGCGGCGGCACTGACGACAAACGGGACCTGTATAACGACCCATGATTAGACCCTCCTGCGCTTGCGAGCGCGGCAACCATTGTGCGGAACCGGCGTGGTGTCGGTGATCTGAGTAACGCGAATGCCAGCGGCCTGGATCGCGCGGACCGCGCTTTCGCGGCCGGCGCCGGCGCCCTGCATACGCACTTCACACTCGTGCATGCCCTTGGCCACGGCGACACGGGCGGCGTCCTGCGCGACCATCGTCGCGGCGAAAGCGGTCGACTTGCGGCTGCCCTTGAATCCGGCCTTGCCTGCCGAGCTCCAGGAAATGACTCCGCCGCGCGCATCCGCGATGGAGACCTGAGTATTGTTGAACGTGCTGCGGATGAACGCGATGCCGGCGGGAATGGACTTGCCGGAACGCTTCTTGGCGACGGCCTCGCCCTCGGCGGGAGCGCCCTCGGCCGCGGGTGTCGCGGGGGCGGCCTCTTTCTTGATTTCTTCGCTCATTGTCAAGATTCCTCTCTAACGATTAGCGACCGGCCTGCTTGGGCATCGCGATCGAAGTGCGCTTGCCGCCCTTGCGGGTGCGGGCGTTGGTCTTGGTACGCTGTCCGCGCACGGGCAGACCGCGCTTGTGACGGAGACCGCGGTAGGATCCGATCTGGATCAGACGGCGGATGTTCTGCGAAACCTCACGGCGGAGATCACCTTCCACGCGGAAATGATCCTGAATGTACGTCGTGATCGCGTGAATTTCATCCTGAGTGACATCGTCCGCCTTCTTCATCGGATCGACGTTGCAAGCCGCCAAAACGTCATCAGCGCGTTTCGGCCCGATACCGTGGATGTAACGGAGAGCATAACGGATATGCTTCTTACCCGGAATATCCACACCCATCATTCTAGGCATAGTTGTTTTTACCTCTTGTCTTTCTTAACCCTGACACTGCTTGTGACGCGGGTTGGTGCAGATCACGCGCACCACGCCTTTGCGGCGGATGATGCGGCAGTTCTCGCATATGCGACGAACGGAACTACGTACTTTCATGTTTATTTACTCTCTTTTTAGAGTGGTCGAATGAATTAAGAGTATATCATATTACCCGGCGACAGCACAAGGGGGTATTTTCTGACACCCTTATCCCACTTTTTCTGGGGTGATTTATCCCAGTTTTCAAAAAAGCCCAATAAAACCCTATGAAAATTTAT
>JAFVZE010000195.1 GCA_017508315.1 Kiritimatiellia bacterium
TCTCCGACCGGATACGGCCCGCCGGCGGCGATTTTGCGGAATACCATATTCGTGGTTTTATACCAGCCGTCATTATAGCGGTCGTTGGAATCGGCCTGCGTCGCGAGCAGCCCCTCGTACGACACCTCGCCGGTAACAAGATTCACGATCATATAATCGTCGCCGCTGGGTGCCGTCGCCGGGTAAAGAGATGCCGACATCGAACAATTGTCCGTGCGGTATCCTGCAGGCGCGGTCCACGTCACGGTATGAACACCGCTTGACGCGTTGGCGCCGACGTCGTGCACACCGTCGATCGTGAATTCCTCGCCGCCTATTTTGGCGGTGAACACGAGACGGCGGAAAACGTTTTTCGCGACATCCTGCCCGTCCGTCACTTCATATGTGATATCAAGTTTGTTGTTCCACGGCCAACGCTGAGCGACGCTTTTTATCTCAACGCTCGGAGCCGCCGTGAGAATCTGCGCGGCGAGCGCCGTGACCACCAGCGTCAGCGCCCGGCGCTTTGAACTTAAATTCGGCAGCGTACCGACCTTTGGCACGCTGTCACCGTCGCGTTCAGTTTCTGAGATATGATCTTTGTACATTCGTTACCTCCGTTTGATCTCTGCCGCCTCAGGCGACACGTGCATCCTATGCAACCCGAAAACTCCGCCTCTGCAAAAGCCTCGGAAATCTTATTTTGAGACTACCCAAGAATATCATATTACGTCTCCGCACGCAATCACAAAATGTGCACAATGTTTACATTCAAGGCGAGTTCATCCTACGCTGCGAGAATTCTGTTTACAGACTCTCGCCGGGAATAAAAGAGGCTTCGAGACGAACTGCCGAAGGGAATGTTCCGCTTTCAAGAAACGAGAGCACGGCGGCGGATACGATATCGCCGTGGCTGCGCACATCGTTTTCAATGCGCGCAAGAGAATTCCAAGCGACCGGACCATGTCCGCGATTTGAGAAAACGACCAGCCGTACGTCGTCCGGAACTTTAACGCCTAAATGCCCGAGCGCGACTACAGCCGCCATTGCCGCATAATCGTCGCTTACATAGATAAGATCCGGCCAGGCGAAATCTTCCTCTTTAGTCCATTCCCGAAAAAGTTCCAGCGTCGCCTGCTGAATATCCCACAACCTTCCCCGCATCCCGTCGCGGCGAGGCGTTATGACTTTGCATTTAACGCCAATCCCGGCTGACGATAAGTAACGCGCAGCCGAATGTTCCGCCCCTCCCTTGCATACCTGAACCGCTGTTTTAATCCCAAGTTCCCGGCAACGCTCCGCAAGTTGGTAAAATGCTTTTTCACAGTCGAAAAACACATTTCCCGCGCCCCCTATCGACCGACAGTCGCCATGGCCTATCGTCACGTACTCAACACCAAAGCGCCTCAGAACCTTAGCGGCGGCGGCACACTCGAAAAACAGTACAGCGAAATCCACTCGATGTCCAAGCATGAACTCCAGCGAAGAAACATCATAGCGGCAGTTCTTTCCGTTTCGGCAGACGCCCGGCACAATAACCTGCATGCAGGCGTAGCCGGCGCCGACAAGAGACTGTTGGATACTCCCGCCGAGCTGCGAATGATAATAACCGAAACCCTCCGGCATTATCA
>JAFVZE010000196.1 GCA_017508315.1 Kiritimatiellia bacterium
GACGCGCAAATCGCCCATATCAAAATGTGCGTACCGTTGCCCAAACCGAAGACGTCACATTGACAAGGCACGGCTTAAGCATCAATAGAAAAATCCAACACCGGTATCACCGTACAACAGTTGCACATTCGAGTAACCGATTACGTGGCTGGAACGCCGTTTCTTGACTTTATGTGCTCATCCGTGATATTCTGTAGTTTATGAATACTGCAAAATCAAGTTTTTATGCCGGCGCGGAGTACCGGCATTTTCGCGGCAATGCTGTCCGTCTCGGATTGACTTTTCTCTTTGTGGTTCTTTCGGTCCGGATTTCGTCCGCGTCGGTGGTGATGCCCGACGAAATCCGCACGGCCGCCGGCGTGAGGGCGAGCGTCGCCGAGGACGGTACGGTGAACATCGTTTCGGCCGGCAAAGCGGAGGAGGTGACTCTCGTCTGGCGGCGCAGACACGCTCCGGAAACGCGCATCTTCCGCAACGACTGGGAGCGCGCCTACGGCGAGTCGGGCTGGACGAGCGTCGCCGAAGATGCCGGGCGGGGGAGCGCGTGGTACTGCCTTGTCAAAGAGGACGACGGCCGTACGGACGGCTGGGGCGTCGCCGTGCAGCCGAACGCATTCTGCTGGTGGCAGGTTTCGCCCGAGGAGATCCGCCTGACGATTGATGTCCGCGCCGGCGCGAGGCCGGTCAATCTCGGCGGCCGCACGCTCAAGGCCGCGAAGCTGGTCATGCGCCGCGGCAAGGCTGGAGAGCGCCCGTGGACGGCGGCGCGGCTTTTCTGCCGGCTGATGTGCCCGGAGCCGCGCATCCCGAAGAAACCGGTCTACGGCTACAACGACTGGTATTGCGCATACGGCGAGAATACGGCGACCAATTTCCTCGCCGACGCGGGGCTTGTGGTTTCGCTCTGCGAAGGTCTTGCGAACCGCCCGTACGTCGTGATGGACGACGGCTGGCAGAAGAATTCTCCGCCGGTCGTCAGTCCGCTCGGCCACGGCGCGAGCGGCTGGGGGCCATGGGATGAAGCGGGCGACCGGTTCGGCATGAAGATGAAGCCTTTCGCGGAGGCCGTCGCCAGGCTCGGAGCGAAGCCGGGGCTTTGGTACCGTCCGTACCGCGCCTGGGACGGGGTACCGGAGGAGATGAAGCTCAAAGCAAGGCCGATCTGCTTTGATCCGTCGGCGAAAGGCGTGACCGGACGGCTCGCGGCCGACATCGCGCGTTTCCGGTCCTGGGGGATGAAGCTCGTCAAGGTCGATTACATGGTCGCGGACATCACCGGGGCGATGGCGTTTCCGAGGAAGGTGGGAGGCCGCCCGATGATGGACAGCATCGTCTGGCGCGACGAGAGCCGCACGACGTGCGAAGTGCTTCTGGAGCAGTACCGCGCCATGCGTCAGGCGGCGGGCGATGACATGGTTCTTATCGCCTGCAACGCGTTCGACCACCTGATCGCCGGAATTTTCGACCTCCAGCGCACCGGCGGCGACACGAGCGGCGTAATATGGGGCCAGACGCGCAAGTTCGGCGTGAACGCGCTTTCGGCGCGATCGCCCCACGACAAGGTTTTCTACGCCGCCGACGCCGATTGCGTGGGGCTCGCGTGGGACGGCGCCGTCGATTGGTCGCTCAACCGCCAGTGGCTTGATCTTGTTTCGCGTTCGGGAACGCCGCTTTTCGTCTCCTGGCGCCGGCAGCTGGCGACGCCGCCGGTACGCGATGCGCTGAAAAAGGCCTTCGCGCGGGCTTCGTACCTGACGAACATGACGGCCGAACCGCTCGATTGGGAAAGTTCGGACACGCCGCGCGAATGGCGTCTGGTCGACGGCGAGACCGTCCGCTACGACTGGGACTGTTTTTCGGCGATGGGGCCCGGCAAAGTCGTGCTCGCCACCCATTTGAAAGACGGGAAATCGCTGCGTAAGCTCTACGACCGCGTTCACCGTCTGCGCGGCGATTATGTCGTCGTCCCGTCGTCGCTGCGCAACGCCGGCAATGTCGCTTTCGGCAGAGCCCGTTCGTCGCGGACGCTTGGCGCCGACGAGGTCCCCGGCATCGACGAGCGCGAGCGTTTCCTCGACTTTTCGCCGAAGGCGCCGCGTACGCGCGGCGGCGAGCTCGCCCACGCTATCGTCGCGGCGGTTCCGGCGATGGTGCTCGCGTGCGATCCGTCGGTCTACGTCGGCAACGCCGCGTTCAAATTCGTGAAATGGCTGCCGACCGTGTACGACGAGACGCGGATTCTTCCCGGCGGCGTTGTCGCGCGCCGCGCCGGCAAGGTCTGGTACGTCGCCTGCGAGAACGGCGCGGACAAAGAAAAAACGGTGACGGTCGATCTCTCTTTCCTCGGCGAAGGCGAGAAGCGCCTGTTCGCTTTCCACGGCAAGGACGGCTGCGAAAACCGCAAGGTGCGCACGAGCGAACGGCTGTCGTTTTCGCTCGGCGGAAACGACGGCTTCGCCTTGCGTCTGACGCCGCCGGTGACGCTTTTTCTGGCGGGAGATTCGACGCTTTCGCCGCGCCGCGAGTGGAAGCCGAACGGCAGCTGGGGCGAGCATCTCGCGCCGCATCTCAAGGATGAAGTGCACATCGTCGACGGCGCATGGGGAGGAAGAAGCACCAAATCGTTCCGCAACGGCGGACATTGGAAGGAGGAGATAGCTCCCTATATCGGCGAAGGCGACTGGGTCATGCTGCAGTTCGGCGCGAACGACGCGGTCAGAAACCAGCCCTACCGTTCCTGCACTCCGTATGAATATTCGACGAATCTGGTGAATTACGTCAACGAGGTGCGCGCGAAGGGGGCCGAAGCGCTCATCTGCTCGCCTCTCGCTTTCCGCCGCTACGGCGGCGACGGCAGGTGGCAGGAAGCGAACGGTCTTCAGGCCTATGTCGACGCGGCGGCGAAGACGGCGGCCGAACTGAAGGTTCCGTATGTCGACATGGCCGCAATCTCCTCGCGCATCATCGCCGATGCCGGTTTCGAAAAGAGCAGGATTCTCTTTCTGTGCCATTTCAACGGCAGGGACAATGTCCATCCGACCAAGGTCGGCGCGGCCGTATTCGCAAAAGCGTTCGCGGAGCATCTGCGCGCCCGTCCCGAGAACGCGGCGTCCGCGCTCATCCGTCCCGAGTCCGGGGAGGAGTTCCCCCGCATTGTCGCGCCTGTCGGACAGAGCCTTTCGGCGAAACTTGCCGTCGAGGAGCTGAAGCGCCATCTTTCCGGCAAGGCCGACGAAGCGCCCTACACCTTCATATTCGGGAAGCCCGCCGACGCCCCCGAGGCGAAAGCGCATACGTCGCATTACCGGGTGCGCGGCAAAACGGTATGGTTCTGGGGAGACGATTCGGGCAGCGAAGGAAAAATCGATTTCGGCGAGACGCGCGGCCATCACCCCGATCCGCTCCGTCACGGCACGCTCTTCGCGGTTGAACTTTTCGCCGAGCGCGAGCTGGGGTACCGCTGGGTGTGGCCGGGGGAAAGCGGAACGGCGGTCAAGCGCGTGAAGAGACTTGAACTGCCGGAGAGGGCCGCCGGGTTTTTCGAAACGCCGATGGCGATGGCGCACGTGCGCAACTATCCGAAGTACGGCAATGTGCCGTGGCGCGAGGTTTCCGGCTTCATGCCGCACGAGCTTTTCGACACCCCGTACTGGACATCGTTCGAAGAGCGCGGGATATGGCAGCTACGGCAGCGGATGCAGGACCGCGACATTTTCCGCTACGGCCATGCGTTCGCCGACTGGCAGGACCGGTTCGAGAAGACGCATCCGGAATATCTGGCGCTCTGCTTCAATCCGGCCACCGGCAGGAGCGAGCGCGGCTTCACCGGCCCTTACCGCGGCGCGGTCAAGCACTGCGTCGCCAGCGAGGGCGGCGTCGACCAGATCGTCGCCGACTGGAAGGCGAAGGGCGCGCCGAAGTATCTCAACGTCTGCGAGAACGACGGCACGTTCTGGTGCGAATGCGGGGAGTGTCTCGCGCTCGACGTGCCGCGTCCGTCCCGGGAGGATCTCAAATCGAACAGGGCGCACCTCACCGACAGGTATGTGAACTTCTGGAACCGGATCGCGAAGAAGGCGCTCGCCGTCCGTCCGGACGTGATGCTCGTAACCTACGCCTATTCAGCCTACCGCTATCCGCCCCGCCGCGAGAAACTTGAATATCCCGACAATATGCTGCTCGGCTTTGTTTTCGGCGCGACCGACGACTGGAAGGGGATGCTCGAATCGTGGCGGGCCGTCGGAATGCGGCACTTCTTCAACCGGCCGAACCATCTGCACTACACGGGTTCGATACCGGCGGGACTGGCGCGCTACTTCTACGATGAATTTCAAGGTATGCGCAAATACGGCATGATGGGCTGCGACTACGATGCGACCGGCAACCGCCGGCAGTCCGGTCTCGAATTCTACACGATCGCGCGGCTATGCGCGAATCCGGACGAGAGTTTCGAGAAGATTTTCGACGACTTCTGCTCGGTCTACGGGGCGGCGAAAGACGAGGTCCGCGCCTATTACGAGATGGTCGAGCGCGACGGACGGAAGGCCCGCGACAGGGCGCAGCGCAAAGGCGAGGGCAAGGTGGATGATTTCGACGGCGAACAGCCGAGGAAGGTGCCGCTTCTTCAGGCCTACGGGCGCAACGAGCGCGAACTGGCGGAGAAACGGGATTTCGCCGCGGGCATCTACGCGCGGCACAGGATGGCGGGCGACCTCACGGAAAGCGAGCTGCGCAGTCTCAAGTTGCTTGCGCTCGACGCCGAACACGCCGTGCTCGTGTTCCGGTTCATCGACGCGCTGGAAAGCGCGCCGCTCGACGAACTGAAAGCGAGGGCCGACCGGCTGCAGGCGTTCCGTCTCGACCGTTACCGCGAAATGCCGGACGACTATGCCGCCATATACCGCTTTTGGTGGTCGGAAATCCAGTTCTGGAAACACTACAACAAGCGCCGCGCCGAAGGCCGCTGATCGCGGTTTTGCGGAAATGGTAATTTTCTGCTTGCATTACGATTGAAAATTTAATATTATGTCACCGTGGCCGCGGATGTTGCGTCCAAAACCGGGCGTGCCGACGGCTCTAAAAACAAAAGGATCAAAATACATGGCCACCAAGAAGGTTGTTGCTAAGAAGGTTCCTGCGAAGAAGGCAGCCGCTCCCGCGAAGAAAGCGTGCTGCAAGAAGGCCGCCGTGCCCGCCAAGAAGGCGTGTTGCGCGAAGGCTACCGCCCCTGCCAAGAAGGAGTGCTGCAAGAAGGCCGCCGCTCCTGCTAAGAAGGCGTGCTGCAAGAAGGCTGCCGCTCCTGCTAAGAAGGAGTGCTGCAAGAAAGCCGCCGCGCCCGCGAAGAAGGCCGTCGCCAAGAAGGTCGTCGCGAAGAAGGCTCCCGTAAAGAAGGCGGTAAAGGCCAAGAAATAACCGGTCGACCCAAAAACCTTCTGGGCGTCAGGCTTGAATCGCCTGACGCTTTTTTTGCCGAGAGCGGTTTGGATTTTATTTTCACCGACCGGTTGCCGGAGCGGCAGATTCATCAGCCCGGATCGGAATTTTGTGTTGGGTGTGGGATTTGGTATAATTATCGGCGGTTTTTCGCAAAAACGAGAGAGGGGAGAACAGATGAGGCTACTTGCATTATTGAAGTTAAATATCGTTGCGGCGACGGTTGCGACGGTTTTTGGTCCGCAGGCGTTCGCCGAGCAGGATTCGGCGAAGGTCGCTTGGATGCTGCAGACGAATCTTCTGGAGAATTCGTCTGCCGAGGCGGTAAAGGATCTCCCGAAGGTGCTGGTGCTCGGAGATTCGATTTCAATGGGCTATACGCCGTTTTTGAAGCGGCAGCTTATGGGCGTCGCCGACGTGCGGCGCCCCAGATGCAACTGCGGCGCGACGCAGTTCTATCTGCGCGAACGCGGAGGCATGAAGGATTGGGTCGGAACGAACAGGTGGGATGTCATAACCGTCAATGCCGGAATCTGGGATATCTGCTACATGAAGGGCAGCGCCACCGGCTGCGACCACTACTGGGGTCCGGGAAAGAACAAGGAGCTCGCAAAACTCGCGCCGATTCCGCGCGGCACGGCGATCCGAAAGCTCGGCTACCGCGTGCGCACTCCGATTCTCGAATACATGGCCAACCTGCGCAAGATTCTAACCTATCTCAAATCCACCGGCGCGACGGTCATCTTCCCGCTCACTACGCCTGCCGTCGGCTATCAGGTCGACGACCGCTGCGGACTCTTCCGCGTCTACAACGAAGTCGCCCAGGCCGTCTGCGACGAGCTGGGGGTTAAGACGCTGGATTTCTATGCGCTCGCCGAAGAGGACTACAGCAGGATTTACGACGGTGCGCACTTCAATGAAGCGGGCAGCGGCATTCTCGCCTCAGCGCTTTCGAAGGAGATCGTCAAGGCTTTGCGCGCACGGGGCAGGACGGTCGAAGACCACGTTGAAACTCCGCGCATTCTCGCGCACCGCGGTTCGCGCGGCGAATATCAGGACAACGCCGCCGGCGGTTTCACGAAGTGCCTGAACGCGGGAGTGACCGGTTTCGAGGTCGATATCCGCATGACCAAGGACGGACATCTCGTCGTCATGCACGACGCGAGACTTGAGCGCACCACCGACGGCAAAGGCGTCGTCGAGGAACTGACGCTTGCCGAAATCAGGAAGTGCAGACTTAAAAACTGCTCGGAAACGGTGCCGACGATCGAAGAGGTGCTTAAGCGCCTGAGCGGCCGCGACGACATTTTCATTGAGCTTGAAATGAAGGGGGCCGCGGCCACCAAGAAGGGGCGGCTTGAGGAATACTGCCGCAAACTGAACGAAGTCGCCGGAAGAATGCTCAAACCCGGCACGTTCGCGTTCACGTCGTTCGACGAGGATTATCTCGCGACGATGAAGCGCGTCGATCCGTCCGCCCGCACGGGGCTCATCCGCAGCCGGGCGATTTCCGAAATCGACATCAATCGCGCGCTTGAACTCGGCTGCGGCCAGATCGCGCCGCTTCTCAAGGGCAGCACGAAGGATCTCGTGGATCTCGCCCACGCCAAGGGGCTCAAGGTCACGCTCTGGATGGTGCAGAACCGCGCCGACTATCTGGCCGCGAAAGCGCTCGGTGCCGATGCCACAACGAGCGACTATCCGATTCTGCTTAGGCAGCGTGTGCGC
>JAFVZE010000197.1 GCA_017508315.1 Kiritimatiellia bacterium
CAAGGCCCGCCACGACTATACCGTGCTCGAGACGATCGAGTGCGGTATGGTTCTTTCCGGCACCGAAGTGAAATCGATCCGCCACGGAGAGGTTTCGCTTTCGGGCGCCTACGCCGCGGTGCTGCACGGCGAGCTGTGGCTTGTCGGCGCCGATGTCGCGGCGTACAAATTCGGCAACCGCTTCAACCACAACCCCAAGAGCCAGCGCAAGCTTCTCGTGCATGCGCGTGAGCTTAGGGACCTTAAGATGAAGACGGAAGCCAAAGGTTTGACGCTCATACCGCTCAGACTGCACTTGAAGCGCGGCAGAATCAAGGCCGACATCGGAGTCTGCCGCGGCAAGGCGTTGCACGACAAGCGCGATTCGCTTAAAAAGAAAGCGCTTAAGCGCGATATGGAGCGGATGTAAAGGGGGCAGTGCCGATGAAGACGGTTGACTGCGATTATTTTGTCGTCGGCTCAGGAATGGCCGGGCTTATGAGCGCGCTTCATCTCGCTTCCTACGGCAAGGTGATAGTTGTCGCCAAGGACCGCGTCAAAGATTGCAACACGAATTTCGCACAGGGCGGAATCTGCTGCGTGATGGATCCGGCGGACACATTCGACAAGCATGCGCGTGATACGATGATTGCCGGCGCATGGCTCGGCAAGAGTGAAGTTGTGCATGAGATCTGCGAGCACGCCCCCGAGGGAATCGACGATCTCATAGACTGCGGAGTGCGTTTTTCCTGCGACGATGAGGGATATTGGGATTTGACGCGGGAGGGCGGTCACAGCGCGAGAAGAATTTTCCACGCCGGGGACATAACCGGAGAAAAGTGCGAAGCGGCTATGGTCCGCGCTGTGAAGCGCGCTCAGATCGAGGTGCGCGAACAGAGCGTCGTCATTGACCTTATCATGTCGGAGCGTATCGGCATGAAAGGTGAGAACCGCTGTGTCGGCGCATACGTGCTCGATAAGGAATCGGGCGAGATTTACGCTGTCCGTTCGCCCAATACGATTCTCGCCACCGGCGGCTGCGGCAAGGTCTATCTCTACACCTGCAACCCGGACTGCGCTACGGGCGACGGAATCGCCATCGCCTGGCGAGCGGGCGCGAAGATAGAGAATATGGAATTTATCCAGTTCCATCCGACCTGCCTTTACCATCCGCAGGCCAAACGCTTCCTTATCTCCGAGGCGGTGCGCGGAGAAGGCGCGGTACTGGTGGACAAGCGCGGACGGGACTTCATGAAGAAGTACGATCCGCGCGGCTCGTTGGCTCCGCGTGATATCGTGGCGCGCTCCATCGACTCTGAGATGAAGCGCACCGGCGACGACTGCGTGTTTCTTGACATCAGAAAGAAGGGCCGCGCCTATCTGAAGAAGCGCTTCCCCAACATTTACACGAAGTGCCTTGAATACGGCATCGATATGGCCAAGGACCTCATTCCGGTCGTTCCGGCGGCGCACTACACCTGCGGCGGCATTCAGGCGACGACCGACGGGCGCACGTCGATCCGCGGGCTTTCGGCCGTCGGAGAATGCGCCTCGACGGGGCTTCACGGCGCCAACCGCCTGGCGTCCAATTCGCTCATGGAGGCGATGGTCTGCGCGCGGCTTACGGCTTCGCGTCTGGGCCCGCACCCGGAAAAGGCGGTCAAGTGCCGCATCCCTGCGTGGAAGACCGGCAGCGCCGTTCCGCCGGACGAAGCGGTTTTGGTGGCGCACATGTGGGACGAGATCCGCCGCCTCATGTGGGACTACGTGGGGATCGTAAGAACCAACAAGCGCCTTGCGCGGGCCGCGCACCGTCTCCGGACTCTGAGGCGGGAGATCCGCGAATATTATTTCAAGTATCTGGTGACTCCCGATACGCTTGAGCTCAGAAATCTCGCCGTGTGCGCGGAGCTTATCGTCAAGTGCGCCCAGAAGCGCAAGGAATCGCGGGGCCTTCATTACACGCTCGATTATCCGAAGATGGCGAAGAAGGCGAAACAGACGGTGATCGCGGGATTCAATGGATAACATTCTCGAGGTCCGCGATCTGAAAGTCCACTACCCGATACGCAAGGGGGTGTTTTCGCGCATCGCCGGATACGTCAAGGCGCTTGACGGGGTGAGCTTCGATCTCCGCCGCGGAGAGACGTTGGGAGTTGTCGGGGAATCCGGTTCCGGGAAGTCCACGCTTGCGCGGGTCATCACCGGACTTGTGAAGCCGACCGGCGGCACGTTCAAGCTCGACGGAAGCGTGGCGATGGTTTTCCAGGATCCGCTCGGGAGCCTAAATCCGCGCATGACGGTCCGCGAAATTCTGCGCGAAGTCACCGGGGAACCGCCGGAGAAACTTCTTGAG
This sequence comes from Kiritimatiellia bacterium, assembly GCA_017508315.1. Classification (GTDB taxonomy): domain Bacteria; phylum Verrucomicrobiota; class Kiritimatiellia; order RFP12; family UBA1067; genus UBA1067. The sequence continues at coordinate 2,336 of JAFVZE010000197.1, forward strand.
ACGGTGGGGCTTCCCGTCGACGCTCTCGGTCGTTATCCGCACGAGTTTTCCGGCGGACAGCGCCAGCGCATCTGCATCGCAAGGGCCGTCGCGGTCAAGCCGCAGCTTCTCATCTGCGACGAGGCGGTGAGCGCGCTCGATCTTTCGGTCCGCTCGCAGGTGCTCGAGCTTGTGAAAAAGCTCAAGGACGATCTCGATCTTTCGGTTCTTTTCATCACGCATGACATCGGGGTCGTGAACTACATCGCCGACAGCGTGCTGGTGATGAACTGCGGCAGAATCGTCGAGCAGGGCGGATGCCGCGAGGTCCTGCACGATCCGCAGGACGATTACACCCGCCGTCTCATCGCGGCGGTACCGAGGATACGCTCGGACATCCGGCAAGACCGGGAAAGCCGATTATGAATATGAAAATTGTTTCCGCCGTTTTGGCTGTTGCGGCGCTCGGTTGCGCCAAAGAGCCGGAATTTCTGCAACTGACGAGACATTCCGCCTCCCTTTATACGATCGTCACGGAAGACGAACTCACGCCCGCCGGGGAGTTTCTCTTCACGGACTTTACCAATCTTCTCACCCGCGCCACCGGTGTCGATTTCAAGGTCCGCAAAAGTTCCGGACGCCCCCGTGAAAAGCGGATATTTTTCGGAATTGCGCCGGCAGGGGCTCCGGAACTTCCCGATCAGGTCAGGCGCGTGGCGGTGATTGGCGACGATCTTTATCTCTACGGCGGCGGCGCCAACGGCACCCGGTATGCGGTCTACGATTTTCTGGTGAACGATCTCGGCTACCGGTTTTTCGACGGTCGCGGCGGAATGCGCGTTCCCGACGCGCGCAACTTCGCGATGCCGCGCGTCGACCGGTGCCGCCGCCACGATTTCGCCGAACGCTATATCTCGATCTGGGGGCGTTATACGGTGCCGGAATCGTCGATGTTCTTCTATCGCCACGGGCTTAACGGAAAAATCGCCCAGCTCCTCAAGCGCGACAAACTCGGCGAGGCGGTCAACGACTATGACGTTCCGCATCCGGGCGACGCTTCGCTCGTCCACTATCTGCCGCGCAATTCGAAGTCGTCCACGATCGGATGGATAAAAAAGCTTGACGAGAATCTGGAGAAGGACCATCCGGAATATTTCACGCTCGACCGCAGCGGAAAGCGGGTGTTCGACCATCAGCGCTGTCTTTCCAATCCGCAGGTGCGCGCGCTTTTGGAAAAGCGCGTTCTCGAGCAGATGCGCCGCGTCGGGGAGGGCACGATCTTCGATTTGAGCGCCGGCGACACATCCGGCGCCTTCTGCCACTGCGAAGGATGCAGGGCGCTGGAGGAAAAATACGGCACTCCGGCGGGACCTTTGCTGGACGTCTTTATGGAGCTCTGCCCCAAAGCCGCCGCGCGGTTTCCGGACAAGGCGCTGATGACGCTTGTGTACCGCAAGAACCAGACCCAGCGTCCGCCGAAGGGAATCGCGGCGATGCCTGACAATTTCGTCGCCCATTTCGCGCCCATCGACGACGATTTCGCCAAAGACTGGACGCATCCGAACAATGCCGATACGCTCGCCGACCTGAAGGAATGGACGCGGCTTTGCAGACGCACCCTCATGTGGTACTACCCCAATCCGTACGGCGAATACGTAACTCCGCCGTTCGGCAACGTCGAGCGTCTCGTCAACGACATCCGCATAATGAAAGAGGCGGGCGTCACGGGCGTCACGTTCGAGCATAATGTCGGCGTCACCGAGATGACCGGTTTCACCGAGCTGCAGAGCTACATCATGCTGCGGCTTTTCGATGATGTGACGCTGGACTGGCGCAGGCTCGCCGACGAGTTTCTGGAATTCGAATACGGGGATGCCGCCGCCGGCGTAAAAGCGTATTGGCTGGAACTTGAAGAACTGCGCAAGGCGATGGATTACCCGTTCGCCTGGAATCCGTCGCTTTTGGATTACCGCTATTTTACGCCCGAGCGGCTTTTGAGGTGGAGCAGCGTTTTCGATGCGCTGGAGAAGGCGGTTTCGGGCGACAAGACGCGGCTTGCGAACGTGCGCCGTCTGCGCATCGCCCTCGATCTGGTCGTGATGCGCAATTATGCGACGTTCAAAAAGTCGCGGCCGTCTTTCCGGGAAAGCTTTCCCGATCTCGTCGGGCGCATCCGGACGGTCGCCAGAGAAATCCAGCAGACGGCATTTACGGGGAAATACGCCGGCGGCAAGTCTTTCATGGCCAAAATAGAGGAACTGATCTTTTTCGAGAAAATACGCAACGGCGCCAACGCGAAGCCTCTGCCGAAGGAGATTTTCGGCGACGTGCCGGAGAATCGGCTCTATGTGAACATGGCCAGATGCCCGTGGCGCAAAAATTTCGAACCCGACGAGAAGGCGGCGTTCGGGATCACCGCCGTGTTCGACGGCGAACACCGCGGCGATGTGATGGCCGTGCCGTTCCGGGCCAACATCGAACACGTGGCCGACAAAAAATATATCCCCAATGTCGGACGTGTGGCGGCGAAGGATCTGGGGCCGCGCGGAGAATACAAGTTCTATCGCTTATGCTCCGCCAAAATAACGCCGTCCACCGTGCTGGAACTCGGGGCGTGGTCGGCGTTCCGCTGCCCCATCGGCGGCGCGTATGAAATGGGGTCGTTCAACAATGTGACGATCTACGCTTCGCTGAAGTTCGAGGGACCCGCCTTTTACAGGGAGGATGCCGGCAAGCGCAACATGATCTGCTGCGACCGCGTGGTGGTCGTGAAGAATCCGCAAGAGTGATAGGATGTTGTAAATGAAGATACTGATGATAGGCGATGTGGTCGGGTCTCCCGGCCGGAAGATTTTCGAGCGCGAAGTGCCGCGGCTCAGAAAAGAGCGCGGAATCGACGCCGTCGTCGTGAACGCGGAGAACTGCGCCGCCGGTTCCGGCATAACCGCCGCGCTTTCGAAGTCGTTTTTCGATGCCGGCGCCGATGTCGTGACTTTGGGCGACCATACCTGGGGGCAGAAGGAGTTCGCCGGGCAGATCGGTTCGCTGGAGAAGGTGATAAGGCCCGTGAACTTTCCGCAGGAATGCCCGGGCCGCGGCTGGTGCATGGTTACGATGCCGACATTCCGTTTCGCCGTCGTCAACGCCCAGGGGCGGGTGTTCATGAACCCGGTGGACTGTCCTTTCAAGGCGCTTGACCGCGCTTTGAACGAGATTCCGAAAGATGTGCCGGTATTCGTCGATTTCCACGCCGAGGCGACGAGCGAGAAGATAACGCTCGGCTACTATCTCGACGGCAGGGTGACGGCGTTTGTCGGCACGCACACTCACGTGCAGACTTCCGACGCCGTCGTCCTGCCGGGCGGAACGGCGTATCTCACCGATTTGGGGATGACCGGACCGTACGTTTCTTCCATCGGCCGGGACTTGAAGCCGGTGACGCGCAGGTTTACAACCGGCATGCCCGGCCGTTTCGATGTCGCGGAGGGTCCTTGCGTTCTGGAGGGGGCGGTGATAGATTTCGATCCCGCGACCAAAAAGGCCGTTTCAATCGAAACCGTCCGCGTCCGGGAGTGACGTGAAAACCGCGGATAAGCTCTTCGCCGATCTGCCGGAGGCGGCGCTGACGCTCGCCGAAAGCGTCCGGAAAGCCGGCGGCCGGGCGTTGCTCGTCGGCGGCTGCGTGCGCGATGCGCTTTTGGGGACAGACCCCGGAGACTATGATTTCGAATGCTACGGTTTGGGCGGAGAAGAACTTGTCCGGATTCTGAGCGGCAAATTCGAGCTTGATCTCGTCGGCGCGTCGTTCGGCGTGATAAAGCTCAAACATCTCGACATCGACGTTTCGCTGCCGAGGCGGGAGACAAAGCTCGGTCTCGGACATCGCGCCTTTTCGACGGAATGCGATCCGTCGCTCGTTCTCGAAGAAGCGTCGGCGCGTCGGGATTTCACCGTGAACGCCATATACGCCGATCCGCTGACCGGTGAGATTCTCGACCCCTGGGGAGGTCGAGCGGACCTCGAAGACGGGGTGCTGCGCCATGTTTCGGAACATTTCCGGGAGGATCCGCTCAGGGTCCTGCGCGGCATGCAGTTTGTCGCCCGGTTCGATCTCGCGCCGGCGGCGGAGACGCTGTCCGTCTGCCGGACGATGGAAAGCGAAGGATTGCCGGGCGAACGCCTGTTCGGGGAATGGACGAAACTGCTCGTGAAAGGAAAGCGCATCTCCGCCGGATTGGAGTTTCTGCGAGATACCGGCTGGGTACGGTATTATCCGGAACTTGAGCGGCTAATCGGCTGTCCTCAGGATCCTCACTGGCATCCTGAGGGCGACGTCTGGAATCACACGCTGATCTGTCTCGACAACTTCGCCGGTGCGCGCGGCGGAGAGACGGAACGTGAGAATCTGATTGTGGGGCTGGCGGTGCTCTGCCACGATTTCGGCAAGCCGTTCACGACCTTCTACGACCGGAAACGCAGGCGACTTCGCAGTCTCGGGCATGACGAGGCGGGGGTCGCGCCCGCTCGCGAGTTTCTCGGGCGCCTCACGAACGAAGAGCGGATTTTCAAGGAGGTTCTGCCGCTCGTCAAACTGCATATGCGGCCGTATTCGCTGTGGCAGAACGGGTGCGGCGACAACGCCGTCAGACGACTCGCCGCAGAGGTGGGCAGAATCGACCGGCTCGTGCGCGTGGAGGCTGCCGACAAGGGGATGGAAAACGGCGAACTGCCGGAGTTCTGCCGATGGCTTCTGGCGAGGGCGTCGGATCTTGAGATCGCCGATTCGAAACCAAAACCGATCCTTCAGGGTCGCGATCTCATCGCCGAGGGGATGAAACCGGGACGGGAGTTTGGTATAATCCTTGAAAAGGCGTACGAGGCGCAGCTCGACGGAGTTTTTTCGGATCGAGCGGGAGCGCTTTCGTATCTTGCGGAAATCATGAAAACAAAAAGGAAGTGATATGAAAAGCAAAATGCTCATTGTGGCGGTGCTTGCCGCCGGTTGCGCGGCCGTGCGCGCTAACGATGTCGTCAAGTTCGATCCGGCGATGGCCGTCGCCAACTCCGTCGTCACCGACGGCGTGAAATGGATCGACGGAAAGTATCTGCCGATAGAAGGGCGGATGTTCAAAAATGTCGATCACTATTACGATCGTCTGCCCTGCAATGTAACCTCCAACGTCAACGGCGGCGTGCGCTCCATGAAGCATCATACATCTGGAATGCAGTTTCGCTTTATAACCGACTCGAAGACGCTGCATTTCAAATGGATGCCTTACAGCGCCAATCTGGCGATGTACCATATGCCGTCGATCGGCGTGAGCGGCATCGACATCTATAAACAGGATGCCGATGGCAAGTGGCGCTATGTGAGATCCGGCGGTATGCACGACGCCAAGAAAGGCGGTTCGGTTACGATTTCCTGGACGCCCGGAACGCCATGTCTCGTCAACCTGCCGCTTTACAACGGCATCAGGAGTTTTACGCTCGGAATCGATCCCAAGGCGACCATCAAGGCGCTCGGTCCGCGCAAAAGCGGCGTGAGCAAGCCGGTCGTGTTCTACGGCACCTCCATCACCCACGGCGGCTGCTGCTCGCGTCCGGGGCTTGCTTTCGTGAACATTGTCGGTCGCGATCTTGATGTACCGGTAGTGAATCTCGGATTCTCCGGTTCCGGAGTCATGGAGTTCGAAATGAGCAGACATCTTGCCGACATCGACGCGAGCTGCTATGTGCTCGATTGTCTTTGGAATATGAATAAGGCCAAGGACAGGTTCGATTACAGGGATATCCGCGATCGTAACGACCCTATCGGGGTGGTTAAAGAACGTTACGAGCCGTTCATCCGCGCGTTGCGCAAGGCTCGCCCGGGAGTGCCGATCGTGATGGCTGAACAGTGTGATGTCTGGTGCAAAGGACCGAACGCCAAGGACCGATTCATCCGCGCGTTGTACGAGAAACTCATCGCCGAGGGCTGGAAGGATCTCGTTTATCTTCCCAAGACTGAAATGTACAGCGGCGACACCGAAGGGACGGTCGACGGCTGCCACCCGAACGATATCGGCATGGCGTCGATGGCCAAGGCGTTCGGCGCGGCGGTCAAGAAAGCGCTGAAACTCAGGTAATGCATATTCTCTGGGATTGGAACGGAACGCTGCTTGATGACACCCAGGCAGCGTTCGACACTTTGAACATCATGCTGCGCAGGCGCGGCGCGGCGGAGATCACCATGGATTTCTACCGCGATCGTTTCGCTTTTCCGGTACGGCCGTTCTACGAGGCGATCGGGGTTAAGCTCGAGAATGAGGATTGGGATGCGCTGGCGGTCGAATATCACGACCTTTACGCCGCGCAGCCCAAGCGTCTGAACGGCGAAACTGTCGCGGCGCTTTCGATGGCGGCGGATGCCGGGGTCAAGCAGTCGATAATATCGGCGCTGCGGCAGGATCTGCTGGAGCGGACGGTCGTCGGTGAATACAGGCTGGGCGGATTCTTCGAGAATATCTACGGCGTGAACAATCTCGACGGTTCGAGCAAACTTGAACGCGCCCGGGAACTGGCGGCGAAAATCCGCGGCGAGGGCGACGCCGATCTGGTCATGATCGGCGATGCTCTCCACGACAAGGAGGTCGCCGACAGTCTCGGCGCGCGTTGCGTGCTGTGTTCGCAGGGCAGCCACGCGCACCGGCGGCTCAAGCGTGTCGCGCCGACGGCGAAAACGCTCAGGCAGGCGGTGGAAACTGCGCTCGGACTGCGGCCTGTTCAGCCGACGGTGACTACGGAGTTGAACGTGCCCTGATCGTTGGGGACGGAATCGGCGTTTTCGGGGTCTGCGCACCAGACGCCGTCGATGACGAACTTGTACTGGTAGGTGCCGGCGGCAAGCTTGACGGTCGCGGCATAGACGCCGGATCTCGCCTTGTATGACATTTTTTTGGCGGCGGGATCCCAACCGTTGAATTCGCCGGACAGATACACGGCCTTGCCCTTTTCGGCATGAACGGTGAAAGTCACTTCCGTTTTCGGCGCGGCTTTACGCTTTGTGCAGGTGCATTTTCTGGAGGACTTGGTTTTCATTTTGTTTATACCTCATTCCGGTGTAATCTTACAGAAACATCGCCGTATTATCGCATATCCTGCAGTACCAGTCAATCCGGCATGGTGTTTTTCCGGGGTTTTTTGGGGGATTGACGCGGAAAGTCGGTTTGTGGTACCATCACGGCAGGTAGAAGGAGAGATTCCGTCCGTCCTGCGCGGCGGCGGCGAATACAGGAAATATGAATATCGCAAGACTCATAGATCATACTTTTCTCAAGCCCGCCGGCGGACGCGGAGAGGTGGAGAAGTTGTGCCGTGAGGCGAAGCGCTGCGGCTTCGCCTCGGTGTGCGTGAATCCGGCCGAGGTGTCCCGTTGCGCGGGGTTCCTGCGCGACAGCGCGGTCAAGGTTTGCACGGTCGTCGATTTTCCGCTGGGAGCCTCAACTCTCCGTTCCCGCTGTTTCGAGGCGCTCGACGCAATTCAGGCCGGAGCCGACGAGCTTGATCTTGTGGTGAACCAGCGGCTGCTTAAATATTCGCCGTCCGTCTGCGAATCGGAGTTGCTGCAATGGGTCCGCACCTGCAGGACGTTGAGAAGCGATCTGGTGCTGAAACTCATTCTCGAATGCTGCAATCTGACGCGCGGAGAGATCGTTCTCGGGTGCGAGATCGCCAAGCGTGTGGGTTTCGATTTCGTCAAAACCTCCACCGGATTCGGCTCCGGCGGCGCGACGCTCCGCGATGTCCGGCTCATGCGCCGCACCGTCGGAGCGGATATGGGAGTCAAGGCGGCGGGCGGAATCCGCGACCGCGAAAGCGCCGTGGCCATGATCGAGGCCGGGGCCGACCGCATCGGCACGAGCGCCGGGATGAAAATCGCGCCCGCCGGAGCCGGCGCAGTTCCGGCGGCAAAAAACGGGGAGTAGGATATGACATTGCTGATTGCGGCTGCGGCGTTGCTGGCGGCGGTTGCGGAACCGTCGCCTTTCCCGGAGTTTTCCGCGCCGAGGGCGATAACTTCCGGGCCGAAGGACCACTTTTTCGCGAATTATTATGCGATCAACGCCTGGAGCGAGGACAATCGCTATGCGGTGGTGCTCGAGACAGATATAAAGGATAAACTTCCCGACGGACGGGCGGCGACCATCGGCATGGTCGACACCGCCGACGGCAACAGGTTTATTCCGTTTTCAACGACGCGCTGCTGGAACTTCCAGGAGGCGGCGATGGCGCATTGGCTGCCGTGGGCGAAGGATACGCTCGTGTTCAACGATATGCGCGAGGGCCGGTTCTGCGCGGTGGTGATGAATTGGAAGACGCAGGAAGAGCGCGTCTTTCCTCATCCGGTCGCGGCGGTGTCGGAGGACGGAGAATGGGCGGTTTCCATAAACTACGCGCGTCTTTTCATAACCCGCCCCGACTACGGCTACCACGGCAACGGTCAGGATCCCCGCAAGGGCGTGGTGTTCCCGGAAGACGACGGTCTCTGGCTCGTCAACATGCGTACCGGAGAGGCGGAACTCATAGTCAGCTGCGCCGCCGTCAAGGATATGGTTCCGGCCGTCAAGGGCGATAACGCGATGAGTTATCTCTGCCACGTCGTATTCTCCAAGGACGGCAAACGCCTCTACTTCCTCTCGCGCTCGGTGGAGGAGTCGTTCGAGGGCGTGAAGAAATTCAAGGGCGTCAAATGGCAGACGACCGCTTTCACCTGCAATGTCGACGGCGGCGGCATCCGGCGCTGCTTCCCCGACGGCTGGGGTAGCTCTCACTTCAACTGGAAGCCGGCGCTCTCCGAACGCGATGCGCGGACGATGACGGTCACCGCCAAGTGGCAGAACCGCGTCTACACCCATATCGAGTTCACGGTCGGTGAAGAGTCCCGCGCCCGTCAGATCGGAGGCGACACCATGAATTTCGACGGGCACTGTCTCTATACGCCCGACGGCGGATTCGTTTCCGGCGACGGCTACTGGGATAGCAGTTTCTGCCGCAGCTGGAAAATGGTCCGCCTCGCCGACGGCAGGATAATCGATCTCGGCAGGTTTTTCGTGCCGGAGATCTACCGCGACGTCTACTGCCGCTGCGATCTGCATCCGCGCTGGCGTCCCGACGGGATGCAGCTCGGCTTCAATTCGGTCCATGAGGGTTCTCGTCAGGTGTATGTGATGGACGTGGTGAAGAATCCGCCGTCCGGACGGCAGGCGGTTGTGCCTGCGCGTCGAAAATGAAAGGAAAAGGGGTTTGATATGAAAGTCTACGGGATAATTCCCAGCCGGTTCGGTTCTTCGCGCTTCCCCGGCAAGCCTTTGGCCGTGATCGCCGGCAAGCCGCTGGTGGCGTGGGTGACGGAGGCGGTCGGCAGGGCGAAGACTCTCGACGAGGTTCTCGTCGCCACCGACGACGAGCGCATCGTCGCGGCGGTGGAGGAATTCGGCGGCAGGGCGGTGATGACGCCGAGCGAGCTTCCGAGCGGAACCGACCGCATCGCCTGCGCCGCCGGCGATTTCGCCGATGACGACATTCTGGTGAACATTCAGGGCGACGAACCGCTCATCGATCCGGATCTGATCGACCGGCTCGTCTCGAAACTTCAGGGCGATCCCCGCTGGTCGATGGCGACGGCGGTCTCGCCGATATCCGACCCCGGGGATCTCTCCGCCAAAAGCGTGGTCAAGGTGGTTCTCGACCGCGACGACGGCGCGATGTATTTCTCCCGCGCGCCGATTCCGTGCGACCGCGACAATGAACCGGATCTGGCCGGCGGACTTTACGTCCGGCATCTGGGCATCTACGCCTACCGCGGCGGATTTCTGCGCGCCTACGTCAAGGAGCCGCCGTGCGAACTTGAGCGCACTGAGAAGCTCGAACAGCTCAGAGCGCTGTGGATGGGGGCGAGGATAGCCGTGGTGAGAACCGACGACGAGGGAATAGGCGTCGATACGCCGCAGGACGCCAGGCGCGTGGAGGAGATTCTGCTTGGACGCACGCTATGACCATCTTGCCGCCGCGTGCGCGCTTTTGTGCGCGCTCGTCCTGTCCGGCGGATGCATGACGCGGCGGACGGTGCAGCTTGACGCGCAGAATCCGGCGGTGCGCATTTCGCTCAACGGGGTGCTTTTCGGCGATACGTTCGTAAAACCGCAGGAGGTCGTGGAGATTCTTGACGATCACGGCGTTCCGCGCAGCCGGGTAATACACATCCTTCTTGACGGCGATGTCGTAAATCTCGCCGAGGCGCGTTTCCTGATGGCGTGTCTCGCCAGGGCCGGCTACACCCGCCCGGTGCTCGTCACCAGACGTCATGCCGAATCGGTGAACCTCGGCAGGCGCAAGCGGACAAGCGCGAGTTCCGCGCCGGAAAAACCCATACGCTACAAGCGCGGCAACGAATAAACCGATATGAAGCAGAGCACAGCCGAGCGCATTGAATTCCTGCGCAGAGAAATCGACCGGCACGACCGGTTGTATTACGTCGAGGCGCGGCCGGTGATCGGAGATCGCGATTACGATCTTCTGTACGGCGAACTCGCTGAACTTGAGAAACTCCATCCCGAATTTCACGATCCGGCGTCGCCGACCCAGCGCGTGTCCGGCGAGCCCGTCGCGGCTTTCGCGCAGGTCGTGCACGATCCGCCCATGCAGTCGCTCGACAAGACGCACACAAAGGCGGAACTCGCCGATTTCGCGGCGATGGTCGGGCGCGAACTGCCGGGGGAGCATCCGTCCTTCTGCGTGGAGCCGAAGGTCGACGGGGTGTCGATTTCCCTGCGCTACGAGAAGCGCAGGCTTGTGTGCGCCGCCACCCGCGGCAACGGCAGCGTCGGCGACGACGTGACCGGCAACGTCCGTACGGTCAAGTCGGTGCCGCTCGTTCTGGACGGGTCCGCCCCGGAGACGCTGGAGGTGCGCGGCGAGATCTACATGACCCGCGAGGGTTTCGTCAGACTGAACGAACGCGAGGAGGACGCGGGGCGGGAACCGTTCGCCAATCCCCGCAACGCCGCGGCCGGCAGCCTCAAGCAGCTCGATCCGAAGGAGGCGGCGGCGCGTCCGCTCGATATCGTGGTCTACAACTCCGGCGGCGCGGGCTGCGACGGTTTTTCGTCGCACGGGGAGATGATCGCGAAATTCCGCGAATGGGGGTTTCCGGTGCCGCCGTGGTCGAGGCGGTGCGGCTCGCCCGAAGAGATTTTCGCCGCCGTCGACGAACTTGAAGGATTGCGCCATTCGTTCCGGTTCGAGATCGACGGAGCGGTGGTGAAGGTGGACGAGCGCAGATTCCATCAGTTGCTCGGCGCGACCGCCCACGGCCCGAGATGGGCGCGGGCGTACAAGTATGCGCCGGAGCGCGCCGAGACGGTGGTCGAGGGCATCACTGTTCAGGTCGGGCGTACGGGGGTGCTTACGCCGGTCGCGGAACTGCATCCGGTGGAACTGGCCGGGAGCGTGATCTCCCGGGCGACGCTGCACAATGCCGATCAGATCGCCAGACAGGACATCCGCATCGGCGACAGCGTGTGGATAGTCAAGGCCGGGGATGTGATTCCCGCCGTGGAATCGGTGATCGTCGAGAAGCGCCGCGGGAATGAACGGAAATTCGAAATGCCGGCGTTCTGCCCCGTCTGCGGCGGACCGGCGCGTCGCGGGGAAGGCGAGGCGGCGGTGCGCTGCGTCAATCCGGCCTGCCCTGCCCAGCTGCAGCGGCGGGTGGAACATTTCGCTTCGCGCAACGCTCTTGACATCCGCTCGCTCGGCGGCACGGTGATAGAGGAACTCGTCTCGCGGCGCCTCATTTCCGATCCGCTCGATCTCTTTTCCGTGCGGACGGTGGATCTGTATGCGCTCGAGGTTTCCGGGCACCGTTTCGGGAAAAACGCGCTGACGGTTTCCCGGTCGCTCGAAAAGGCGAAGGCGCTGCCGCTTCACCGTTGGCTTTTCGCGCTGGGGATCGCCAACGTCGGGGTTTCGGTGGCCAAAGATATCGCCGACGCGCATGAAAGGATGTCGGATCTCGCAGATTCGCCGGTGCTGAAGGAAGTTCTGGCCAACGATGAGCGCAAGGGCAGGGAGCGCAGGATTCTCGCGATCAAAGTCGAGGCCGCCAAGGCGACGCTGGCGTTCTTCGCCGGCGAATACGGCAGGCGTTTCATGGCGCGGATGGCACAGCTCGGGATAGATCCGGTTTCGGAGAAGCGTCCGGCTGCGGCCGCGCAGGGGCCGCTTGCGGGGGCGGGATGCGTCATCACCGGCACCTTGAGCCGGCCGAGGGGAGAATACGCGAAGATGATCGAACTCGCCGGCGGGGTGATGCAGAGCGCCGTCTCCTCGAGAACGCGTTATCTCATAGCCGGCGCCAACGTCGGCGCGGCGAAAACTGAAAAGGCGCGCAAGCTCGGCACCGAGGTCATCGACGAGGCGAGGCTTCTGGAACTTCTCGGATGAGCGGCGCTTTCGTTCAGAGTCGTCGGCAGACGCAGTCGCAGTCGTTGAGCCCCGCCATGTGGATGGGGCTCAACATGCTCTCCATGCCGATAGCGGAGCTGAAAGAGGCAGTGCGCAGGGAGATCGAGACGAATCCGGCGGTGGAGGAATCTCCGCCGTCCGTCCGGTACCGCGCTTCGCGTTCTTCCGTCGATCCTTCGCTGCTTGAAAACGTGGCCGACGTTTCCGAAGAGACTCTGGAGGAGCATCTGCTCGGCGAATTGCGCATGAGCGGCATCGCCGGACGCGAGCGCGAATTGTGCGAGCGGATAATCGGCGAGCTCGATGAAAACGGGAGGTTCACCGGCTCGCTCCCCGATCTCGTGATGATAACCGGCGCTTCCGCCGACGAGATCGACAATGCCCGCCGGATGGTCATGCGCCTCGACCCGGCAGGCTGCGGGGCGATCAATCTTGAAGAATGTCTTCTGTCCCAGATCGACAGGGTGAGCGTCGACAGGCGCGATTTTTTCCGGGACGAGATGAAGCGTCTGCAGACCGGAAAGGTGTCGCCGGAAATGGTCGCGATTCTGAAGAAACTCGATCCTTTTCCGGGAAAACTTTATTCGGCGCGCAAGGCTGATTTCGTGAACGCGGACATCACCGTCGATGAAGACGGCACGGTGGAGGTGGAGAGCGGCGGCGTTCCGGAGATTTCGGTTTCGCCGAAATACGTGGAGATGGCCAGGGACCGCACGCTTGACGCCGAGACGCGCCGGTACGCCGCCGAGCGAGTGCGCCATGCGCGGGAGTTCGCCGCGGCGCTGGACAAACGCATGCGGACAATGGAGAATATCGCCCGCTTCGCCGTCGAAGGGCAGCGCGATTTTCTCGAGAAAGGTTCCGACTTTCTGGCACGGCAGACGATGGGCGAAGTGGCGCGGAAGGCGAAATGCAACATCGCCACCGTCTCACGCGCCGCCGCGCGCAAATACGTGAAAACGCCGAGGGGGACGCTGCCGTTGCGCGCGTTTTTCCGCCGCACGGCGCAGGCGCCGCTCGTCAAACTTAAAGAAATTCTCGAAACCTCCGGAGCGGGTATTTCGGATCGCGAAGTGTCCGTGCTGATGGGCGAGGCGGGCTGCCCGATGGCCCGGCGCACGGTGGCGAAATACCGCAAGAGGCTGGGGCTGCGGACTTGAGGGGGCGGAATTTGATATAATTTCAAGGTTTCAATCTGTTGGAGTTAGACAATGAAAGAATTTAAGTTGACAGACCCCTACGGAACGGCGCCGTCGACCGCGCCGTTCCGGCAGTCGGTTTCCACCGGGCGGCCGTGGCACAATCTGCCCGTGACGCGCGAATACACGCTCGGTCAGCTTCTTGACCAGACGGTCGCCAGATGCGGCGAGAACGACGCGGTCGTCTACGCCGACCGCGATTACCGGCTCACCTGGTTCGAATTTTCCGAGGAGGTCGATTACGTCGCCAAGGGGCTGATGGCGCTCGGGGTCAAGCGCGGCGAGAAGGTGGCGCTGTGGGCGACGAACGTTCCGCACTGGGTGGTTCTCATGTTCGCGACGGCGAAGATCGGCGCCATTCTCCTGCCGCTCAACACGAACTACAAGTCGCACGAGATGGATTTCGCGCTTTCGCAGTCGGAGGCGGAGAACCTTTTCGTCATCAACGGCTTCCGCGACTGCGACTACGTGCAGGTCATAAACGAGCTCGTCCCCGAGCTGAAGGAATGCCCTCGCGGCGAACTCAAGTCGAAGAAGTATCCGCATCTGAAGCGCGTGTTCTTCCTCGGCGGCGAGAAGCACCGCGGCATGTATTCCCTGAACGAGGTGAAAACCCTCGCCTGCGAAGTCACCCAGGCCGAATATCTCAAGCGCCAGTCGGAGTGCGACGTGAACGACGTCGTCAACATGCAGTACACTTCCGGCACGACCGGTTTTCCGAAGGGCGTGCAGCTCACCCACCGCAACATCGCCAACGACGGTTTCTGGATCGGCGCGTGCCAGAACCTCACCTGCCGCGACCGCGTCTGCATCCCCGTGCCGCTTTTCCACTGCTTCGGCTGCGTGCTCGGCGTCATGAGCTGCGTCAATCACGGCTCGACGATGGTGTTTCTCGAAAAGTTCGATCCGGTGCAGGTGATGACTTCGATCGAAAAGGAGAAATGCACGGCGACCTACGGCGTGCCGACGATGTACATCGCGATGCTCGACCATCCGCTTTTCGGCAAGTTCGATTTCCGCTCGCTCCGCACCGGCATCATGTCGGGCTCGGCCTGTCCCGTGCACCGCATGCAGCAGGCGCAGGAGCGGATGTTCATGCGCGAGATCACGAACCCCTACGGTCTTACCGAAGCGGGGCCCGTGATGACCATGACGCGCTACTTCGAGCCGTCAATCGAACGCAAATGCCAGACGATCGGACAGGCACTGCCCGGCATCGAGGTCGCGATCATCGACCCCGAGACCGGCGACATCGCGCCCGTCGGCACCGACGGCGAAATCTGCTGCCGCGGCTACAACAACATGAAGGGCTACTACAACATGCCCGAGCAGACGGCCAAGTGCATCGACGCGAACGGCTGGCTCCATTCCGGCGACATCGGGCGCATGGATCAGGACGGCTACTACTACATCACCGGCCGCCTCAAAGACCTCATCATCCGCGGCGGCGAGAACATTTCTCCGAAGGAGGTGGAGGACTTCCTCGGAACGATGCCGGGCGTGAAAGACGTCGCCGTCGTCGGCTGCCCGTCGAAGAAATACGGCGAACAGCCAGCGGCGTTCATCATTCGCTCCGACGGGTCCGATATATCGGAACACGATGTGCAGGTCTTCTGCAAGGATAAGATCAGCTGGTTCAAGATTCCGAAGTACGTTCACTTCCTCGATGTCTTTCCGATGACGGCGTCGCAGAAGATCCAGAAGTACAAACTGCGCGAGATGGCGCACGAACTCTGGCCGGAGGCATAATGGCGAAAGTCGCGGTAGTCGGGGTGGTCGGCAGGACCAACGCGGGCAAATCGACGCTCGTCAACCGGCTGGTGGGCGAAAAGGTCTCGATCGTCTCGCCGGTGGAGCAGACGACGCGCAACACGATCCGCGGCATCGTGGCTGACGAACGCGGACAGCTTGTGCTTCTCGACACTCCCGGGCTCCACAAGGCCGTCGGTTCGCTGGGGACGATCCTGAACCGCATGGCGCGGCGCAGTGCCGCGGGGGTCGATGTCCTCTGCGTCGTTTTCGACGCTTCGGACGAGCCGCGGCTCGAGGACGACGGCTGGATGCGCAGGGTCGCCAGAGAAAAGCCGGAAAAGACGGTTTTCGTTCTCAACAAGGCCGATCGCAAGCCGTTCTACCGCACGATGTTCCTCGATCTGTGGAAGGACATCTGCGCCGAAAGCG
Source organism: Kiritimatiellia bacterium (assembly GCA_017508315.1). Taxonomy (GTDB): domain Bacteria; phylum Verrucomicrobiota; class Kiritimatiellia; order RFP12; family UBA1067; genus UBA1067. The sequence continues at coordinate 18,199 of JAFVZE010000197.1, forward strand.
AAGGCGAAGAGGTCTCTCCCGTGTGGGTCGAGAGCGTCGCCACGACGGAAGAAGGTTCGCGGCCGGTTCTCGACGCGCTTTTCGGTTTCGCCGAAGAGGGTGAATTTCTCTTCGACGAGGATATCGTCACCGACTATCCGCGCAAGCTGGCCATCGCAGATTCGATCCGCGAGAAGTATCTGGCGAAGATGCATCAGGAAGTTCCCCACGAGATGGGCATTCTCGTCAAGGAGATATCCGAGGGGCGCAACCGCTGGGATGTGAAGGTCGATGTCGTCGTCAACCGCGTTTCGCAGAAACCCATCGTCATCGGGCGCGGCGCCGAGACCGTGAAATACGTGCGCAAATGCTCGGAGCGGGAACTTTCCGAAATGTTCGGGGTGAAGGTCGCGCTCGAGATATGGGTGCGCGTCGAGCCGAACTGGATGAAGAACAGAAAACTTCTCACGGAGATGGGTTATCTCGGGCAGGAGATCTGAAAGAGGGATCGGGTTTATGCGTATGACGGCGAGATTCACGGTTCTGACGGCCATGCTGGCGTCCGGTCTGTGCGCATCCGCCGCCGGGGAGCTCGAGATCGCGCGCGAGGCGCTGCGCGACGGGCTCTGGTCGGTCGCCCGCGCCCATGCCGCCAAGGACGGCGGAGAAGAGGCGCGGCGGCTTATTCTTGAAAGTTATGCCCGCGAGGGCGACTGGCGGGAGATGGGCAGAACGCTCGCCGGCTGGACGAACGCGGTCGGCGCCGTCTACGATTATTACCGGGCGGCGGCGGCCGGAGATTATTTCAAGGCTCTGAAAATACTTAGGGATACCGGGCTGGCCGGTGCCGACGCCGACACCAAGATGTTCGAGGCGGACATGCTTCTCAAGGCCGGAGAACGCAAGGCGGCTGAAAAACTCTGGCGTGAAGTCGTCGCCATGACCAACGCCGGAGAGCGGGCGTTCACGTCCGCGGCAGCCAATCTCGGAGACGTGGAGGTTCTGCGTCTCGCCTATGCCGGGGCGTCGCGCGTTTCCGTGCGCAGATTCGCCGGCGTGAAGCTGGGGGAATTGCTGCTCAACGACGCCGCCGGCCGGCAGGAGGGCGAGAAACTCGTCCGGGCGGTGGTGAAAAACGATCCCGATTGCGAAGGGGCGCGGGAGGCGTTTCTCGCCATCGCGGCGGCGGATATCGCCGCCAAACGCTGGCGGGAGGCCTGTGACGTCTACCGCGAGGCGATCGAAACCTGGCCTGATTGCGCAAGATCGGTGCAGGTGCAGGAGGGACGCGGCTGGGCGAGCATGGAATCGGGCAGGCTGGACGAGGCGCTGGAAGCGTTTCGGCTCGTCGAGACGCTCGCCGACGACAACGAGCGCAAGGCGAGAGCGGTTCTCAAGCAGGGCGATGTTTATGCCAAGATGGGGAAGGGCGAGGCTGCCATGGAACGCTACCGCGATGTGCTCGGCAGATTTCCGGATACGGCGGTGGCCGGAAAATTGAGCAGGATCGTGTATGTGCGGGAACTGGAAGCCAAAGGCAGGAACCTGTACAAGACATACCGTTTCGCCGAGGCCAGAGAGGTGTTTGCCGAGGTGGCGGCGGAAGATCCGGCGAAGAGGTCCCGGATGGAGTTTTTCGAGGCGCTGTGCCTCTACGGTCAGGGGCTTGACGACGCGGCGCTCGCCAAAGCGCTTGCGGTGGCGCAATCGGGGTCGGATCCTGCCGTTCGCGCCGATGCGACGCTGTGGGCGGCAAAATTTCTTTATAACCGTGGCGAATGGAAGCAGGCCGGCCGGCTGTTTTTCTCGTATGCCGATATGAATGCGGGCGGTGCGCTGGTTCCGGAGGCGCTGATGTGGGCGGCGCGTTCGGCGTTTTCCGCCAACGATTTCCGGCAGGCCATCCAGATCGCGACCAAACTCGCGCAGAGTCATCCTGCCTCGCCGCAGACGGTTCAGGCGCTCATCGTGCAGGGCGAGGCGCTCATAGAACTTGCCAGATTCGAAGAGGCGGCGCTTGTGCTTGAAAACGCCGCGCTCGCGGAAAACGCGCCGGAGCGGGAACGCATCCGGGCCAGACTGCTTAAGGCGGATGCGCTTTTCGCGACCGGCGCCGACAGCCCCGCCCGGTACACGGCAGCGCTTGAGGCGTACCGGGCCGTCAGGTTCGGCGGCGCGCTTGACGCCAGCGGACGGATAGCGGTCTCTTTCAAGATCGCCAGAACTTTGGAAAAACTCAAGCGGGAAGCAGAGGCCGCCGACCAGTATTACACCCAGGTCGTTCTCGCCTACCGCGAAGCCAGAGGCAGGGGGGAGATTCTCGACGACAGCGCCCGGGCCGCGTTTTCGCGCGCGGCGTTCCGTCTGGCCGACGAGTATGAGAGCCGCGGCCGCGATTATCAGGCGATTCACATTCTCGAACTGGTGGCGACGAGCGACGTGCCCGCCGCCGGCGAGGCGGAAAAACGCATCGGAAGAATTTCCATGAAAGGCGGCTTTCTATGACGATGACGGGCAGTGCGGTGTTCTGGATCCTGCTGGCGATGGCGGCGGCGGCCGTTGTCACCTATTTCGGGCGGCTTTTCGATCTGCGGCGGGCGCAGATCGACTATCAGGATTTTCTCAAAGGCGTCATAAACATTCTCGACGCCGGCAACGTCAACGAGGCGCTCGCCGTCTGCGAGGATGCCGCAGCGCCGCTCGCCAATGTGATCGCCACGGCGATCCGCAGCCGCAAAATGCCGGAATCGGTTCTGCGCGACGCCGTGAATTCGCATGGACGCGTGGAGGCCGCCAGGCTCGACCGCAGGCTGGCGGCGTTGGCGATTATCGGACAGACGGCTCCGCTGATCGGGCTTTTCGGCACGGTGGTCGGCTTTATCCGCACGGTGAAACTGGTAGATTCCAGTGAGCTCGTCGTCAGGGCGGAGCTGCTCGAAGCATCAATGGAATCTCTCGTCTGCACGGCGCTCGGTCTGGCCGTGGCCATCGTCGTTTCGATCATGTACTGTTCGCTCAGGGTTCGCCTTGAACGGACGGTGATAGAGCTTGAGGCGGCCGCAAGTCAGATTGTCGGCTACCTTTCCGGCAGGGGCGGAAAGGAGAGCGCCGCGTGAGCAGCTGGAAGTGGATGCCCGAGCGTACGCAGGGGATATGGCGGCACGGGGCGCTCTGGCTCAGGCCGTTTGCCGTCGCCGCGCCTTTTCTGTCGGTGCTGCTCCTCCTGCTGCAGTTCGACCTCGTCGGCGGAACTTTCACTTCCGCCAAGGGTGTGCTGTTCGATCTGCCCGCCGCCGGTGTTCCCGAAGGAGAGAAGACCGATCTGGTCGCGCTAATGATGGTTACGCCGCGTGAAACGCTGGTGTTTTTCGACGATTCGCGCTATATATTCGGCGACGACGTTTCGGTGGAGGCGCTCGGCGCTCATCTTGCCGAAAGGGTCGGAAAGACCGAAAACAGAACTTTGCTGGTGCTTGCCGACCGGAGAACGGCCGGAGGGGATCTCATGAAGTTCGCTGCGGTGGCGAGAAGAAGCGGCGTGCGCAAAGTGCTTTTTGCCGAAAAGAGGGGCGAATGAGAAGCGTTAGCCGGGAACTGCTGTCGTTCGGATTGGTGGTGTCGCTGCCGCTGGCGATGTTCGCGGTCTTTCCCTACGGCGCGATCGGGTTCAAAGCGTCGCATGCGCCGGTCCCGGCGGCGCCGTTCGCGGCTTTCGTCACGCTTTCGCCGCGTGAGGAAGCGCGGGCGACGGCGGCGGTCAAAGCCGCCTGGCAGGGAGATTCCGGCGCTCTGCGGCATATCCGCGCCGATCTGTCGGTCGGTGAACTGCCGGAAGAGAGCCCCGGTCCGGTGCTGGAGATTTCTCTCGGGGATCTTAGAGTGCCGTCGGCCGGAATGCCGGTCGGCATTCCGCCGTTTCCGCCGTCCATGCGTTCGGCTCGGGCGGAAAAGATTTCTCCGTCCGCGCCCGTGATCGCGTCTCCGGCGTTCACGAAAGAAGAACTTTTGAAAATAGACTGAAAGGACAGACATCATGATGACACAGGAAGAAGTACTGCAGGCGTTCAAAGACACCGGCGCTTTGCTCGAGGGGCATTTCGAACTGCGTTCGAAGCTCCATTCCGACCGTTATTTCCAGTGCGCCAACGTTCTGCGCTATCCGCGCATCGCCGCCCGGCTGTGCGATGCGGCGGTCGGAAAGATGAAGGCGGGTTGCGAACTCGGGAAGATCGACGGCGTCATTTCTCCGGCCGTCGGCGGCATTCTCGTCGGGCACGAGGTCGCCCGCGCGCTCGACGTCAAGTGCGTGTTCGCCGAGAAGGTCCAGGGCGAGGGTGTCGACGCTTCCGGCAAGCCCAATACCGTTCTTGCGATGCGCCGCTTCTCGCTCAAGCCCGGCGAACGTTACGTGGTCGCCGAGGATGTGGTTACCAAGGGCGGGCGCGTGCAGGAGACGATCGATCTCGTGAAAGCAGCAGGCTGCGAAGTCGCGGCGGTGGTGCTGCTTGTCGACCGCAGTTCGGGCAAAGTCAAATTCGACGGCATTCCGATGTTTTCGCTCATGGAAATGACGCCGGAGACCTGGACGGCGCAAGAGTGCCCCATGTGCAAAGCCGGCGGCAGGCCGGTGCATCCCGGTTCGTAAAACGGTTCGTCGGCGTGTCGCAGAGAGTGCTTGTGCTCGGGCGCGGCGCGAGCGGACGCGCGGCTTGCGCGCTGCTTGAACGGCTCGGTTCGGAGGTCTCCGCCGTCGACGGCGGGGAGGCCCTGCCCGCCGGGGATTTCTCCTTCGCGGTGGTTTCGCCGGGGATCGCGCTTTCCCATCCGTGGCAGCGGGAATGCCGGGCGCGTTCCATTCCTCTTAAGAGCGAACTTCAGCTCGGCTGCACGCAGCTGCTGCGGCGCGGCTGGAAGCTTATCGGAGTCACCGGCTCAAAGGGGAAGTCGAGCGTGGTCAAAGTGGTCGCCGAAGCGATCGCTTCGACGGGCGCGCACGCGGTGGCGTGCGGCAACTACGGCCGCGCCGTCTGCGACGTCGCGCTCGAGGAGAGATGCGGCTGGGCTGTGGTGGAGGTGAGTTCGTTCCAGCTTGAGACCACTTCGCTGCCGTCGGACGCGTTCGAGGCCGCGGCGATAGTCAATCTTCAGGAAGACCATCTCGATCGGCACGGCACGGTGGAAAACTACCACGCGTTGAAGCGCAAGCTGCTTTCAATGGCGAAAACACGTCTGACTGCCGGGCGGTGCGGTTCCTGCGGTTTGATCGAAGGGTCTTATTTCGATAATGAAGTGCTGCGGGAGAACGGTGACGTCGCCGTTCGGCTGATGAGGGCGGCGGGAATCGGCGATGATGGAATCCGCCGGGCGTTTGCGAGGTTTTCGCCGCTGCCGCACCGCATGAATCTCGTTTTGGAGCGGCGCGGCGTGCGCTGCATCGACGATTCCAAGGCGACAAGTCTCGCGGCGATGGTCGCGGCGCTGAAAATGGCGGGGGAGAACGTGCGGCTGATCGCCGGCGGGCGGCCAAAAGGCGATGATCCGCTTTCGGCCCTGCCGGACTTGACTAAACGGGTAAAAAAAGTGTATCTTATCGGAGAATGCGCGGAGGCTTTCGGTAAAGCATGGTCCGGTTCGGTGGATTGCGAAATCTGCGGAACCATGGAGCGGGCGGCGGCGGCGGCGATGCGCGAGGCGTGTCCGGGGGACACGGTGTTGCTTTCTCCCGGGTGTGCCAGTTACGACCAATTTGAAAATTTCGGGCGACGCGGGGATGTTTTCGCCGAGCTCGTGAAAAAAGAAGGATGAAAAAATGAATAAGTTCGGTATTGTTCTCGGCGTCGCAGCGGTTGCGGTGCTGGCAGGCTGCAAAAACCCCGATTACGCCCGCGGCGGCAGATCCGCAAGAAGTGCGGTAAAAGAGATTCCGGCGGAGGAAAAGGCCAAGCCGGCGCCGACGGTCGCGAAGACCTGCACCTGCGCTCCCGGCACGAAGCACGCCGAAGCGTGCGGATGCGCGGCTCCCGACTGCCGGTGCGTCGTTTCGGTTCCTGCTCCCAAACCGGCGGTCGTCGCCCCCGCCGCTCCGGCGGAGCCTCAGTACACGATCTACATCGTTCAGCGCGGCGATTATCTCGCCAAAATCTCCAAGCGCTACAACGTGACGATCGCGTCGATCCGCAAACTCAATCCCTCCATCAAGAAGGACATCGTGCGCATCGGACAGAAAATAAAGCTTCCCGGCAAGATCGATGTCGGGGTGCAGAGCGTGCCCGCCGTCGCTCCCGCCAAGAAGAAGTCCGGCAAGGCGTTCGTCGCCTACAGCGGCGCTACCCGCGAATATGTCGTCAAGTCGGGTGACTCGCTCGGCGCCATCGCCTACGGCAACGGAATCACCATCCGTCAGCTCAAAGAACTCAACGCCCTCAAGAGCGACCGTATCACCGTCGGTCAGAAGCTGAAGATTCCCGCTTCCAAAGCCGTTGCGGCTCCTGCCAGGAAATCCGCGCCAGCCGCCAAGAAGACCGAACCCGTAGCGGCGGCTCCTGCCAAGACCGAGACAGCGCCCGCCGCGGAGAAGACAGAACCCGCGCAGGCTCCCGCCGCCGCGGAACCGGCGCCGGCGGCGGATGCGGCGGCACCGGCTGTTGAAGAGAGCGCGCCTGCCGCGGCCGATGCCGAATCTTCCGACGTCAAGACCGATCCGACGGCGGAGAAGACCTATGTCGTGCAGGAAGGCGACGATATGACTGGCGTTTCGATCCGGTGGGGCGTTTCCGCCGCCGCGATCCGCGAGCTCAACAATCTCGGCGACAACGATCAGCTCAAGCCCGGGCAGATCATCAAGCTTCCGGCGGAAGCACAGCAGTAAAGAGACGGCGTGCGCAAAGTTGCGCTGTTCTGGTTCGGCCTGGTTGTCACGGCACTCGTGGCGCTGGGCCTTGTCGTTCTCTCCAGCGCGAGCGAGGCGAACGGGGTCCGTCTCCACGCCGACGCCTACTATTTCATGAAACGGCAGGGCATCTATCTGGTCGTAGGCGTGCTGGTGGCGGTGTGTGCCGCGTCTTTCGATTACCACAAATGGCGCGATTATCAGTTTCTGACATGGCTTTTCTACGCGGTGACGATGGCCGGACTGGTCGCGGTGTTCGGCTTCAAGGCGGTCAACGGTTCGCACAGATGGATTGCGTTCGGACCGATAAGGATTCAGCCCGGTGAAATAGCCAAACTGCTCACCGTAATTCTGGTGTCGGTATGGCTCGACAAGGCCGGATGGCGGGTGGAGCTGTTCCGCCGCGGAGCCTTCTGGCCTGCGGTGCTGATCGGAAGCATCGCCGTGCCGATCCTGCTCGAGCCGGACTTTGGCTCGGTCATGGTCGTCGGTCTGGCCGGCGGACTGGTTATGCTGGTTGCGGGAGTGCGCATTCTGCACATGGTGCCGTTTCTGGCGCTCGGCGGCGGGGTGTTCGTATACAAGGTGGTGACCAACGCCAACCGCATGGCCCGTATGGCCGCTTTCCTCGGCGTCAAGATCGATGTCGGAGCGGAAGTGGTCGACGCCGCCACCAGGCGCGCCGCCTATCAGGCGCATCAGGCTCTGGTCGCCATCGGCAACGGCGGCATCAGAGGGGTCGGACTCAACCAGTCGATGCAGAAGCACTACTATCTTCCAGAGGCTCACACCGACTTCATCTTCGCCATCGGTGCGGAGGAGCTCGGGTTGGCGTTTTCGGTGACGACGGTGCTGCTTTTCGTGGCGTTTTTCGCGCTGGCGGTGTACATCGCAAGGAAGGCGTCCGACCGGTTCGGACGGTTTCTCGTCATCGGCATGACGTTCATCGTTTTCTTTCAGGCGATGTTCAATATCGGGGTGGTCTGCGAGGCGCTGCCCACGAAGGGCATGGCGCTGCCGTTCTTCAGCTACGGCGGCACCAACCTCGTATGTGCGTTTTTCGCCGTCGGCACGATTCTTTCGGTCGGCATCCATTCGTGCCGCGACAAGCGCACGGCGTTCGTGCGCAAGGTGCTTTCGAGGTGAACGCGGGAGAACAGCCCAAGACGTATTCGGTTTCGTCGCTCACGGCGAAACTCAAATCGGTTCTCGAGTCGGGATTTACGAGAATCTACGTCGAGGCCGAGATAAGCGGCTGGAAGCTGTATCCGTCCGGACATGCGTATTTCACGCTCAAGGATTCCGGGGCGCAGATCCAGGCGGTGATGTTCGCGGGCTCTCTCGCCCGCTGCCGCGCCAAGGCCGGACTTAAAGACGGAGCCAAGGTGGTCGTCTACGGCAATGTTTCCGTGTACGCCCCCCGCGGCAACTACCAGCTCGTGGTGCTCGCGGCGAAACTGTCCGGTGAAGGCGATCTGATGCAGCGCTATCTCGAGCTGAAGGAGCGTCTGGGCGGAGAGGGGCTTTTCGATGCCGCGCGCAAACGGCCGCTGCCGTTCATGCCCAGACGCATCGCGATCGTCACGAGCGAGGCGGGAGCCGTCATCCACGATATGTGCACGGTCGTTTCGCGCCGGTTCCCCGCCGTCGAAATCCGCCTTTTCCCGTGTCAGGTGCAGGGAGCGGACGCTCCGCCGACAATCGTGCGCGGAATCGAATATTTCAATTCGCTTCTTGACGGCGGCGAGGAATCGTGGAAAGCCGACGTGCTTATAATCGCGCGCGGCGGCGGATCGTTCGAGGACCTTTTCTGTTTCAACGACGAATCGCTCGTAAGGGCCGTCGCCGCCTCGAAGATTCCGACCGTCTCGGCCGTCGGTCACGAAACCGATTTCACTCTCTGCGATTTCGCCGCCGACGTCCGGGCGGGAACTCCGTCGATCGCCGCCGAGACGGTGGTGCCGGTCATGTCGGAGATAGCCGTGCGCCTGGCCGCGATGGACGGGAGGCTTGCCGCTTCGCTGCGTTCAAAGGGCGAATGGTTCGCCCAGCGCGTCGACCATCTTGCCGATTCGCTCGGCGGCGCGCTCGCGCTCTGCCGCGAACGCCTTGAAAACCGCTTCGCCCGCGCCGAAACGAAACTTGCGCTCCTCTCGCCGTACTCGGTGCTCGAGCGCGGTTATTCGCTCACCGTGTCCGAGGACGGTGCGGTCGTCAAGGATGCCGCGACGCTTTCTCCCGGTTCGCGGATCACTACCCGCTTCTGCAGAGGAGAGGCGGTTTCGGAGGTTGTCGCATGAAAAGGAAACTGACGCTTTTTGTCGCATCCGGTTTCGGACTGGGGCTTGTCGCTCCGTTCGCGCCCGGAACTTTCGGCAGCCTGCCGGGGCTTGCGCTCGCTTGTCTCGCGACGACGCTCCCGCTCTGGCTGCAGATTCCGCTCTGCACGTTGCTGACGCTGGCGGCGGTTCCCGTCTGCGGCGCGGCTGAAAAATATCTCGGCATCAAGGACGACGGCAGGATCGCCGCCGACGAGTGGATGCTTTTCCCGATAGCGGTGATCGGTCTGCCGCTTTCGTCTTTGCCGTGGTGGACGGTCGCGCTGTTCTTTCTGGTCGTGCGGATAATGGACATCGTAAAGCCGTATCCCTGCCGCGGACTGCAGTCCATTCCCGGCGGCAGGGGCATTGTGGTCGACGATTTCGCGGCGAACCTGTATTCGCTGGCGGTAAACTGGGCGATTTTCCGCATCTTGATTTCGCTGCGGTGTATTTGACGGTATTGCAGCCCAGATGGTATAATCTCGGACCAAAACAGACAAGTGTTGGCCAGAGCCGGAAGATCGCGATATCACCTCGCGCCGATCGCCCGGCGGCAGATTCTGAAGGATACGCAATGACTCTCTCGGAAC
>JAFVZE010000198.1 GCA_017508315.1 Kiritimatiellia bacterium
CGCGGGGCGAATACGGCGTCATGATGGAAGCCGGCGAAGAACCGTACAAAGGCAAGGCCGCCATATTCTGGATTGATGCGACACACATTTACCTCCGCTACGACTGGGGCCACTGGTACACCGTTTCGACCGACGACAAGGGAAACTGCGACTGCATCTGCAAACGGCACTCGGCGGTTCTTATGCGATGTTCAAGGACATCGGTCCAATACCATACAATCCCCGTATATCACATCGAAAACCTGCCTGAAAACCTGTTTGAAAAAGAGTCGTACGAAACTCATGACACGCACCTGAACAATAAAATCTTCGATTTCATCGACGACTTTTCGACTCAAGACGAAACTCAGGATGAAGATAATGGAGATGAGTATGACGATTTGGATGCGACTTATGACGATTAGCGAGTTCACCGCGCAGAAAGAGCAGCCATTGCCCGGCGTTACTTTCATGAAACTCGAGCGGCTGCGCCCCCGCTACGGCGCGAACGCGCGAGCGCCATTCCAAAGGTGTTGTTGAAACTGTCGTTCTGCCGGTTTTCATGAAATTCCGCCAAAGTGGTTTTTAAGGAATCTGACGCGTCTGACGGCAAGTTCCGGATCATTATCCGCAAAATAGGCCGTCATCCGCGGAGACGCGAGAATCGCGTCGACAACCCGCTTAGCATCCTTCTGCATGGCGAGATAGTGAGCGACAAAGACGATGAATACCGACCTTTCGGATTCGTCGTGAAAATCGCCGTCCACAATAGCGTCCACCACATTCGCCTGTCTCGCGTGGGTGCGCCCGGTGCGGAGATAACTCCCCGACATGATATCCAGGTGCCACGGGAAAGGAAGCTCGAAATCGCGATTCGACGCGATGAGGATATGGGTAAAGAATGCGAAAAGGTCAGAACGCCGCTCCCAAAGCGAAGCGTGCGCCACGGCGGTATGTACCATCAGCCGCGAGAAAACGGCAATCATAACGAGTATGCGCGACTCTCCCGAAAGCATATTGTCGATCGTGCATGAAGGCGCGGCCGCAAGTTTCGCCTTAAGGTCTTCGATTCTGTCCGGCCAAAGTTCACGATCAATCAAATCGCGTTTTTCCGCTTCAAGCCGGGCGCGCAGGCTGTTGCGCATTTCAGGCGTGCACGTCCATGTAAATTTCGTGTCGAAAACATATTTGGCGTAACGTTTTTCCCGCATATCGTCGAGAATCGCCAACACCTTGTCGATCGAAACGATCCAGCGGTCAAGACACACGCCGTCTTCGGTAAAATAGAAATCCCACAGCCGATCCGCTGAAGCGCACACCTCCTTAAAATCGACGTTCTTATACGATATCGGAGCGACGGACGGAAAGAGATTGCGCTTCGGAACCTGCGCGGAACCGTTTTTGAGCTTCCAGGAGCGAATCCATTTCGCCCTTTTACATTCAAGCGCGGCGTTCTTCGAAGCGGCGCATTGTGCGGACAGATCGGAGAGATAGCGCGCGATCCAACTGCGAAACTGCTGCGTCTCGTTTTCATCAAACGGCATCTGCGCGGGCAGCTGACGGGCGACACGGCGCTCCTCGCTCCAGACGGAAACACGGGAAACGCCCTTTCCCCCGTCGCCGGTCAAGACCCGGTCCATAACGGCATACTGAAGCGACACGCCCCCTTCCAGCATCAGCGTCATCAGCGCATCGCGCACCTTGGATCTACCGACCGCCCCCGGAAGCTCGTGGAGATTGCCTTTGTCTATCGCATCGCGGACGAACTGAACCGTAGAGCGCGCGTCTTTGAAAGCTTCGCGCCGCTGTTCTTCGGTATATTTCGCAACCACACGGTCACGATTGGTATCGCAGGAATCGACAAGTTCCCTGAATACGGGCATAACCGAGTGCCAGAACGCCGCCGCATCCGCAAAGGAGCACTTCTCGAGATAGAATCCGCTGCTCACCGGGCGCTCCCGGACTCCTATCGTCTTAAGAAGTTCCTTTTCGGTGATATTTGAAAATTCGTCCGGTCTGTTGACCGTCCAATCATATATCGCGTCCGCCGCGTTTCGGATTTTCCTGTGCGCCGACTGCCCTCTGAACTTGTTCCTTATCTTCAGCATGCACTGCGAAACAGACTCCAGCATGACACGCGTCGCCGCGGCGTTCGTCGAGTGGGCGTCGGATTCCTTGAGAATGACATCCGAAAGTACCGCCATCGCCACCCACTGCCGCTCAAAACGCATGTGAGTCCCCGATATGTTCGGATCCATCGCAAACTCGTGTTCACGCGCGAAAGACAGCTGTGTAAAGCGGTCGTAATGGTAATACTTCAGAAGCGGATTGAGTCTCTTCGGATCGTTGTGGATGTTTGAAAAACCGGAAAGCGGCAGAGTCACGTCATCGCGCTCCTCCACATAAAGCCCCATCTCGCCGGCGGCGACGGCGCGGGCGGTCAGCACCAGCGCGGCGATACGGCGAAGCGCCCCCTCTTCGTCGGATTTGAGCGTTTCATAAATCCGCCGCTGCAGAAAACGGTTCATCTCCCAGTCCACAGCACCCCAGACACCGCCGCCCGCGCGCTCGTACAAAAACCTTTCGAACGCCAACCTGAGTCCGTGAACCCGCTCGCGGATGTCCGGCGACGATATGTTCCGCTCCGCGGCGAACCAGAAATCCGGCAGGAAAGCGAGCGGTTCGAACGCCCGGGCGAACGTGGTAAAGCCATTCGGATTTTTCTTCACATCGCCATCGTCACGGTGCTTGGCGCGGTTTAAAATGTAAATGTCGCGGAAAACCTCATACCAGCGCATAAGCGCGGGCGACCGTCCGCCCGACTTCGCCGGATCTCCGGCGCA
>JAFVZE010000199.1 GCA_017508315.1 Kiritimatiellia bacterium
AAATCAGTGAATCACCAGCAAGAAAATGGCTCTTGCGCCTGAAAAGCGCCTTCAGATGAAAAAGTCTACGACGAAAAAGAAGGGGTGTGAAAATAAATTTTCATAGGGTTTTATTGGGCTTTTTTGAAAACTGGGATAAATCACCCCAAAAAAAGTGGGATAAGGGTGCGGAGACGGCTCCGCAGACCAAACTGTGAGAATATGGTATAATATTTGGAATTTCAATCAAGGACTCAAGGAGCCACAATGCATCCGTACCGTACGCACACCTGCAATGAACTTCGCGCCGCCGATGCCGGAAAGACCGTGAAACTCTCCGGCTGGATGTTCCGTCTTCGCGACCATGGCGGAATCCTCTTCGTAGACCTGCGCGACCACTACGGCCTTACCCAGATCGTCGTCCACCCGAGCCGCGAATTCTTCGGTCTCGTCGAAAAGGCCCACCTGGAATCCGTCATCACCGTGACCGGCGAAGTGAAACTCCGCACGCCCGACACGATCAACCCCGATCTTCCGACGGGCGAAATCGAAATCGAGGCGAACGAGCTCGTGATGGAATCGGCCTCCGAGGTGACTCCGATCTACATCCCCGACGAAAAGGCCGACGAAAACGAGGAAGTGCGTCTCAAGCACCGCTATCTCGACCTTCGCCGCGAAAAACTCCACAACAACATCATCCTCCGCTCGAACGTCATCAAGTTCCTGCGCGAAAAGATGTGGGAGAAAGGCTTCAACGAATTCCAGACGCCGATTCTTACGGCCTCCTCGCCCGAAGGCGCGCGCGACTACCTCGTCCCCAGCCGCATCCACCGGGGAATGTTCTACGCCCTTCCGCAGGCGCCGCAGATGTTCAAGCAGCTGCTGATGGTCTCGGGCTTCGACAAGTACTTCCAGATCGCGCCGTGCTTCCGCGACGAAGCCGCCCGTGCTGACCGCTCGCCCGGCGAGTTCTACCAGCTCGACATCGAGATGTCGTACGCCACGCAGGACGAGATTTTCGCAGTCGTCGAAGACGTCGTCGGCGATACTTTCAGAAAGTTCTCCGCGTGGGAATGCAGCGAAGCTCCGTGGCCGCGCATCAAGTATCGCGACGCGATGATGGTATACGGCAGCGACAAGCCCGATCTCAGAAACCCCCTGAAGTGGTTCGACATGTCCGACTTCTTCAAGCGCGCGAGCTTCAAGGCGTTCGCCTCCTGCGTTGAGCAGGGCGGTCTCGTGAAAGGCCTGCTCGTCAAGGGCATTGTCGGCGTCGAGACGCGCACCTGGTTCGACAAGCGCGAAGCGTTCGTCAAGGAGAACGGAGGCAAGGGTCTCGGCTACATCAGCTGGACGAAGGAAGGCGAGCTTAAAGGCCCCATCGCCAAGTTCCTCACCGAAGAGCAACTCGCCGAAATGAAGGAGCTTTCGAAGATGGAGATGGGCGACTGCCTCTTCTTCATGGCCGCCGACGTCGACGAGTGCAACCGCCTCTCCGGACTGGTGCGCACCAACATCGCCGACAACATGACCAACGACATCCGCGAGAAGAACTGCTACAAGTTCTGCTGGATCGTCGATTTCCCGTTCTTCGAGAAAGACCCCGAGACCGGCAAGATCATCTTCTCGCACAACCCCTTCTCGATGCCGCAGGGCGGGCTGGAGGCCTTGAACACCAAAGCGCCGCTTGAGATCGAAGCCTACCAGTACGACGTCGTCTGCAACGGCATCGAACTTTCGTCGGGCGCGATCCGCAACCACCGCCTCGACATCATGGAGAAGGCGTTCGAAATCGCCGGCTACCCGAAGGAAGTCATTCAGGAGAAGTTCGGCTGCCTCTACAACGCGTTCAAGTTCGGTGCGCCTCCGCACGGCGGCATCGCTCCGGGCGTCGACCGCATGGTGATGTTGCTTTCGGACACTCCGAACATCCGCGAAGTGATCGCTTTCCCGATGAACCAGAAGGCGCAGGATCTAATGATGAACGCTCCGAACTACGTGACCGAGCAGCAGTTGCGCGAGCTTCATCTCAAGATCCGCGGCACCGGTGCGGAAGCAAAGACGGAAGCCTGAAAATCGGCATACGGGTTCGGAATAAACCATCTGGCGAGGGTCAAGAACCCTCGCCAGAGCCCGAAAAAAATCCGTTGCCGGTCATTTCCACCGGTAGATATGTACGGCAAGCGGCTTGAACACATCCGTCAGCGAACCGTCCGCCGATGCGTTCAGCGAACGATTTTCAAACAATACCTCAGCGGCACCTTTTACCTTCACCGGCAACGTCGCCGTCACCTGCGTATCGGCGGAATTCACGCACAGATAATAAGTTTCGCCATTGTGCTTCTTCAAAAGTCCGGTCACGGACGGATTGCCGAGCGCGTCCCTGCGGGGACCTGAAACCACGGCGGGATTCGGCGGCTGGATGCCGTCGCGCTCCAGAAGAACGGGAGCGAGCGCGCTTATCCGATGCGACAGGTTTGAAGCCACCGTCCACGATTTCTCCGTCATGGTGAACCCGTAACCGCTGTACTTCTCTTTATCCGGTTTCCAGCCTCCGGAATATGCGTACCAGGTGATACCCTTGGCGCCGTGAATAATCGAAGCGAAAGTCATCGCGTATTCCTCGTCGGGATCGGGGTAACGGTGCCAGGCGTCCCATCCGCAGAAATTCTGGATTATCGGCCATACCGCATGTACCCGCTCGCCTCCTTTGTTCCGATTGTCCCGGGCGATTCGCTTCATGGATTGAATAACCTTGGCGACACACGTATTGTTGGTTTTGCGGGTCTTCTCCATCACGGGATATATCTCAGGCAGAAAAATATCCGTAGCCGCAGCGTAATTTTCGTAATTGTCGATCGGCGAATCCCAATGTATGACATCAGCCTGACAGGTGGGACGCGTAGTGTCAACCGATTTGACCGAATCTTCACGATTGAAGAACTGCCAGTGTTTAAAGTGCTGCGCGGTGTCATCGCCGATGTACCAGGCGATAATGTCAGGATTATGCCGGGCGACATCAATCGTCCGCTTCCGTTCGCCGTAAGTGTCGGCAAAGGTCTTCATGCCGTATTTGCGCAGCGCCGCAAGATAGTCCGGACGGTCGGCGACAAAATACGTCTGTACGGTGTTGAATCCCGCTTCTTTCAGACTGCGTATAGCGCGGTCGATGTCGTAACCGTCAAAAGGAGAAGGCCTTACATTATAGGCTCCGATCGGGAAAAACGGTTTGCCTTCAACAAGCAGAACGCCGTCATCTCTCAATCTCACCGGCGGAGTCGAGGGATCGCGTCCGATCAAAAATGTCTTGCGGTTGTTGCAGATATTTCCCTTCACGTCTCCGATCTTCACGTCTATCTTATGCTGGCCGGCGCTCCAAGGCGCGGAAGGCCGCGAAAGCACAAGCTCGTTGCCGCTGCGCGCGAACAGGGAAGTTCCGCTTTTTCCGTCAAGACGGATGTCCAGCGTTTTCCAATCGATTTCGGATGCGTCTTCCACCGTCAGCGCTATCGGACGGAACCGGTCTTCCGAAGGCCCTGGATTCTTCACCTTCACGCGCGGCGGAGTACGATCCGGCAAGGCGGCTCCCGTTTTGGCTTCGGCGCCCAGCAACTCGAATTTGATATCCGAAAAACGTATTTCATCACGATGGAACAGATTCGGAGCGTCGATTCCAAGACGGACCGCGAAAAAAGCGGCATCCTGCGGCAGCATGTCCACCAGTCTAACCTCGTTTATCGATCCGTCCATGGGGAAAAGCATCGGAATGCCGCGACCTCCGATCTGATCGCCGCTGCGGTCGTACCAGATGATTTTCGTATAATATGTAGCTTCCCCCACCATCTCGCCGCCCTTTGCAGTCTCGCCTGACACCTTGTAGGAAACGGCGAATTTGGGAGCCTTACCGGCGATCGGAATCCGCACGCTCGTAAGATGCCATGCGGTATCACGCCGCATCCAGTCCAGCTTTTCAGGATTCCTGATCGTCCCCGAAACCGCGACACACGAATCCATCCCTTTCGCCTTTTTCCCGAATGTGAACTTCATCGTATTGTTGAGATCCCATTTCTCCGGCCATTTCGTCCCATCGGCGAACGAATCGGACCAAACCGTCTGCGCACGGCAAACTTCCGCTGCTGCGGTCGCCACGAGCGAAACCAATATGATCATACGACATGTTTTATCCATTTTTCTCCTGTTTTATCGTTGTTATTGTTTCAGACTTTTTTTTAATTCATTGGAAGCGCAACGTCACACCCTTGAGCCTTCGCAGGTAACGGATGATCAGCACTCCACTGCCTCCTTTGGCGTTTGCTCCGCCGCCTCCGCCGAGTCCATCCGTGCCGGCGGCATGTCCGTCGCCTCCGCCGCCGATGCCGCCTTTCCCGACATTGCCACGGTTCCAGCCACCTCCGCCGCCGGCATAATAGACCTCGCTGCCGGTAATCGAACAGGCGAAACCAATCCCGCCGACACCGGGAACAACATCCCAATCTTCTCCGGCTGAATTTTTACCGGATTGCGCCGGACCGCCGGCTCCGCCGCCACCGCCGGGTCCGTACGAATGCGTCGAAACGCCTCCGTCAAAACCGAGATTACCGTCCGCGGCATAGATCGCTTTGCCGCCTTCACATTTTTTTGTACTATCGTTGATATTCCAATAAGACTTGGCTCCGCCTCCGCCGCAACCTCCGTCGGCGCCCGGATTGCCGTTGCAGGCTCCGTATCCGCCTCCGAAGGCCGTCAGCAAAACAGTACCGGACTTCGACAACGTGGTATTCCCTCCCATTGCCTCCGCATTATTGGCAAGATTCCAGATTTCGCCTCCTTTTCCGATTTGAACGGTATAGTTCCCGGCGGTAACAGCGAAAGATTCTCTGTAGATCACTCCGCCGGCACCGCCGCCCGCGCCGCCCTGATTGACGCTCTCACGAATACGGTCCTGCCCGCCGCCACCGCCGCCGCCGACCATCAAAAGTTCGACCGTCCCCGCACCGGCCACCGTAAATTCACCGTCTTCGGCAAACGACATCACAGCATATCCATCATCACGAAAAGAATTCACGGTACCGGAAATGTCAAAATCCACAGTATGTCCGCTTGGAATAAAACTGAGAATCAGCACACCGCTGCCTCCCTTGGCGTTTGCTCCGCCGCCTCCGCCGAGTCCATCCGTGCCGGCGGCATGTCCGTCGCCTCCGCCGCCGATGCCGCCTTTCCCGACATTGCCGCGGTTCCAGCCACCTCCGCCGCCGGCGTAATAGACCTCGCTGCCGGTAATCGAACAGGCGAAACCGATCCCGCCGACACCGGGAACAACATCCCAATCTTCTCCGGCTGAATTTTTACCGGATTGCGCCGGACCGCCGCCTCCGCCGCCTCCGCCGGGGCCGTACGAATGCGTCGAAACACCTCCGTCAAAACCGAGATTGCCGTCCGCGGCGTGAATCGCTTTGCCGCCTTCTTGTTTTTTTGACGTGTTTTGTATATCCCAATAAGACTTGGCCCCGCCTCCGCCGCAACCTCCGTCGGCGCCCGGATTGCCGTTACAGGCTCCGTATCCGCCTCCGAAGGCCGTCAGCAGAACAGCACCGGACTTCGACAGCGTGGTATTCCCTCCCATCGCTTCCGCATTATTGGCACGATCCCAGATTTCGCCTCCTTTTCCGATTTGAACGGTATATTTCCCGGCGGTAACAGCGAAAGATTCTCTGTAGATCACTCCGCCGGCACCGCCGCCCGCACCGCCCTGATTGACGCTCTCACGAATACTGTCCTGCCCGCCGCCACCGCCGCCGCCGACCATCAGAAGCTCGACCGTCCCCGCACCGGTTACCGTAAATTCACCGTCTTCGGCAAATATCATGAGCATGCGCGAACCGGAATTTCCTATCTGCGTTTTTTCTCCGCCGATGATGCAGAAGTCATCCTTCGCCATTGACTGAAACGCCGACAATCCCGCGACAAGAACAGAACCGAGAATTTTTTTCTTCACTGAAATGTTCATATATATCCTCCTCAATGTTGCCGTTTCATTCTACTAAATCTCAGAGACTTGAACCACTACCCGAACAGGTAGTTCACGTTTCCTTTAATGGAGAAAGTGATATAATGTGCCGGTAATGAGTTTCCGGCCTTCCATTGCCTTCATATTGTCCATGCTCGTCCGCATTGCCTTGATGGCGAATGCAGACGCGGCGGACAATTCGGAAACGGCAGTATTATCGAACGCGGAATTGATCAGACATACGAAAGCCGGCATTGGTCGGATTTTTGAGATTACCGGCACCGTGCTTGCCGAAGATTTTACCGCAGGACTCGTTATCGAAGATGCTACCGGCATACTGCAGTTTTCAAACCGGCACGATTTCAAAACCGAAACAGGCGATCTCGTCAAAGTAAACGGCTATACATATATCGACAAACGCGGCCGCCCTTGGATAGAAATAGAAGATGTTCTGGTGCTCGGACGCGGGAAAACGACTCCGCCGACACCTGCGAACGTGGCGGACACCGTCCGCGGCGTGTTCGACAACCGTTTCATAAGAATCGAAGGCCGGGTTGCGGATGTCATCTTCGACGAGATCGACGACAAAGTCGTCTTTTTCTTTCTGTCGGACAATCAGAGAACAATAACCGTCGCCTGCGGCAAAACAGGATTTGACGACAAGAGCATCCGCAAGCTGATCAACGCTGAGATTTCGGTGGTGGGATTCTGCACTCCGAACCTCGGCGCTCTGCGGCGTTTCCAGACGCGCGGAATCATCAGCAGCGCGAGAAACATAACCACGCTCACACCGGCGCCGCCAGATCCTTTCAACGTGCCGGAAATCTCGACAGCCACGGCCGCAGATGCGGATTGCGCCGGTTCATTGTCGCGCCGTCGGCTTGACGGAACGGTTCTTGCCTGCTGGAACGGCAACGCTTTTCTGCTGGCGACGACAAACAGATGTTTTGTCACGGTATCGCTGTCCGAACAGAACAATCTTCCGAAAGTCGGCAGCTTCGTGCGTATCGCGGGATTTCCGGATACCGACATGTACAATCTGCACTTTACGCGGGCCATATGGAAAATGCAGGCCGGCGAGGCACTCTCTCCGGCGGTGCCGGTTGAAGCGAC